>NZ_JBBOWG010000001.1:0-7500 GCF_038006985.1 Bacillus sp. FSL M7-1345
TTGGAAAATATCTCTGATTTATGGAATAGTGCCTTAAAAGAATTAGAAAAAAAGGTAAGCAAGCCAAGTTATGAAACCTGGTTAAAATCAACAACTGCTCATAACTTGAAAAAAGATGTATTAACGATTACAGCTCCAAATGAATTCGCTCGTGACTGGCTAGAATCTCATTATTCGGAACTAATCTCCGAAACACTTTATGATTTAACAGGGGCAAAACTAGCTATTCGTTTTATCATTCCCCAAAGTCAGGCAGAAGAGGATATAGATCTCCCTTCTGTTAAGCAAAAACACGCACATGATGAGTCTAATCACTTACCACAGAGTATGTTAAACCCAAAATATACATTTGATACATTTGTTATTGGCTCTGGTAATCGTTTTGCACATGCTGCTTCTTTAGCTGTAGCTGAGGCACCAGCTAAAGCCTATAATCCGCTCTTTATTTACGGGGGCGTTGGACTTGGAAAAACACATTTAATGCACGCAATTGGGCATTATGTAATTGAACACAACCCGAATGCAAAAGTTGTATATTTATCATCTGAAAAATTTACAAATGAATTTATTAACTCAATTCGTGATAATAAAGCTGTCGATTTTCGTAATAAATATCGTAATGTAGATGTCTTATTGATAGATGATATTCAATTTCTTGCTGGAAAAGAACAAACGCAGGAAGAGTTTTTCCATACATTTAATGCGTTACATGAAGAAAGTAAACAAATTGTGATTTCAAGCGATAGACCACCAAAAGAAATCCCAACTTTAGAAGATCGCCTTCGTTCTCGCTTTGAATGGGGGTTAATTACGGACATTACGCCACCAGATTTAGAAACTAGAATCGCAATTTTACGTAAAAAAGCAAAAGCAGAAGGTCTTGATATACCAAATGAAGTTATGCTTTATATCGCAAATCAAATCGATTCAAATATTCGTGAACTAGAGGGTGCACTTATTCGAGTTGTAGCTTATTCATCTTTAATTAATAAAGATATGAATGCTGATTTAGCGGCTGAAGCGCTTAAAAATATAATTCCAAACTCTATACCTAGAATTATTTCTATTTCTGATATTCAAAAGGCTGTTGGAGGCGTCTATCAGGTAAAGTTAGAAGATTTCAAAGCAAAAAAACGGACAAAATCCGTTGCATTCCCTCGCCAAATTGCGATGTATTTATCACGTGAACTTACGGACTCATCTTTGCCAAAAATAGGTGAAGAATTTGGTGGCCGCGATCATACAACAGTAATCCATGCTCACGAAAAAATTTCGAAGCTATTAAAAACGGATACTCAATTACAAAAACACGTTGAAGAAATTAAGGATATTTTAAAATAGTAGTAGCTGAATAGTGTGAATAACTTAGCTTATTTTACGCACAGTCTATCCACATGTAGATAGACTGTTTTTACATCTTTAAACAGGGTTATCCACATATCCACAAGCCCTATTACTATTACTACTACTTTTTTATCTTTATTAAATAAATAAAATCTTATACTTACCGGAGGTTTTTCGTTATGCGTTTTACAATACAAAAAGACTATCTTGTAAGAAGTGTACAAGATGTAATGAAGGCAGTTTCTTCTCGTACAACAATTCCAATTCTTACAGGAATTAAAGTTGTAGCAACTGAAGAAGGAGTTACTTTAACAGGTAGTGATGCAGACATCTCTATCGAATCATTTATCCCAGTCGAAGATGCTGGAAAAGAAATTGTGGAAATTGAACAATCAGGAAGTATTATTTTACAAGCAAAGTATTTTAGTGAGATCGTAAAAAAATTACCTAAAGAAACTGTCGAAATTTCTGTGGAAAATCATTTTATGACAAAAATAAAATCTGGAAAATCAGAGTTCAACTTAAATGGTTTAGATGCTGCTGAATATCCGTTATTACCACAAATCGAAGAACATCACGTATTTAAGATTCCAACAGATTTACTAAAGCACATGATTCGTCAAACAGTATTTGCAGTTTCAAGTTCTGAAACAAGACCAATCTTGACAGGTGTAAACTGGAAGGTATATAACAGCGAGCTAACTTGCATTGCAACAGATAGTCACAGGCTAGCACTTCGTAAAGCAAAAATCGAAGGGTATAATATTGCCGATGAATTTCAAGCGAATGTCGTTATTCCTGGTAAGAGCTTAAGTGAATTAAGTAAAATTCTAGATGAATCTGAAGAAATGGTAGATATCGTTATTACGGAGTATCAAGTATTATTCCGTACAAAACATTTATTATTCTTCTCAAGATTATTAGAAGGAAATTATCCAGATACAACGCGTTTAATTCCAGCTGAAAGTAAAACTGATATATTTGTAAATACAAAAGAATTTTTACAAGCGATTGATCGTGCGTCGCTATTAGCAAGAGATGGTCGTAACAACGTTGTTAAATTATCAACATTAGAACAACAGATGTTAGAGATTTCTTCGAATGCACCAGAAATCGGAAAAGTAGTAGAAGAGGTTCAATGTGAAAATGTAGATGGAGAAGAATTAAAAATATCTTTTAGTGCAAAATATATGATGGACGCATTAAAAGCTTTAGATAGTACAGAAATTAAAGTTAGTTTTACTGGAGCGATGAGACCGTTTTTAATTCGCACAGTAAATGATAATTCTATTATCCAGTTAATTTTACCAGTCCGTACTTACTAAGTAAGGATTAAGGGTTGCTAGTGTAAAGGTACTAGTGACCCTTATTTGATTTGTAGGGTATTACTTTCCTAATGCTAGTTTATTTAGTACAATGAAAGAATGAACACTTTCAGAAAGTGAGCGATTTTATGAAACTTATTAAGATTTCAACAGAATACATTACACTAGGACAATTTTTAAAGTTAGCTGATGTAATTGATACAGGTGGCGCTGTGAAATGGTTCTTACAAGAATATGAAGTATATGTGAATCAAGAACTTGAAAATAGAAGAGGCCGAAAGTTATATGCAAATGATGTTGTTGAAATTCCGGGAAGCGGAACTTTCCAAGTTCAGGCATAAAGGGGGATCCCTTTGTTTATTACAGAGATACAATTAAAAAACTATCGCAATTATGAGCATTTAGAGCTTTCCTTTGAGGATAAAGTCAATGTAATTATTGGTGAAAATGCGCAAGGGAAAACGAATCTGATGGAAGCTATTTATGTATTGGCGATGGCGAAATCCCATAGAACTTCGAACGATCGTGAACTCATTCGTTGGGATGAGGATTATGGTAATATAAAAGGTAGATTACAAAGGCGAAATAGTTCATTATCCTTAGAATTAAATATTTCAAAAAAAGGTAAAAAGGCAAAGTTAAATCAGTTAGAACAACAAAAATTGAGCCAGTATATTGGTGAAATGAATGTTGTTATGTTTGCCCCAGAAGATTTAAATCTTGTAAAAGGAAGCCCCCAAGTACGAAGACGCTTTTTGGATATGGAACTTGGACAAATAGCTCCGGTCTATTTGTATGAATTAAGTCAATATCAAAAGGTACTCACGCAACGAAATCATTTACTTAAGAAGATGCAAGGGAATAGTAAAAATGAGGAAACGATGTTGGATGTATTTACACTTCAACTTATTGAGCATGGTGCAAAAATTTTGCGAAAACGTTTTGAGTTTTTGCATTTACTACAAGAATGGGCTGCTCCAATTCACCGCGGGATTAGCAGGGGATTAGAGGAGTTAGAAATTGTTTATAAACCAAGTGTAGATGTATCAGAATCAATGGATTTGTCGAAAATAAAAGAAGTATACTATGAAAGTTTTCAATCTGTGAAACAACGTGAAATTTTTCGTGGTACAACTTTACTAGGTCCTCATCGTGATGATTTACACTTCTTCGTTAATAGTAAAAATGTTCAAGTCTTTGGTTCACAAGGACAACAACGAACAACCGCACTATCCCTAAAATTGGCTGAAATTGAATTGATATACTCAGAGGTTAAGGAATATCCAATCCTTTTACTAGATGATGTGTTATCAGAATTAGATGATTATCGCCAATCGCATCTGCTAAATACAATTCAAGGAAAAGTACAAACCTTTGTGACGACGACGAGTGTCGACGGAATTGAACACGAAACATTGAAAGAAGCGAAAACAATTCATGTAACGAACGGCACGGTAGATTGTGAAATAGACAGGAAATAATTTCTGTTTAAATGGAAAAGTAGGTGATCTTTGTGTCAATGGAACAAAAGCAAATGCAGGAAAATGCATATGATGAAAGTCAGATCCAGGTGTTAGAAGGACTGGAAGCGGTTCGTAAGCGTCCTGGTATGTATATCGGTTCTACAAGTGGAAAAGGTCTTCATCACCTCGTATGGGAAATAGTTGATAACAGTATTGACGAAGCTTTAGCGGGATATTGTGATGAAATTAATGTCAGTATTGAAGAAGATAATAGTATTGTTGTAACAGATGATGGTCGTGGTATCCCAGTTGGTATTCAAGAGAAAATGGGACGTCCCGCTGTAGAAGTTATTATGACGGTACTCCATGCCGGTGGTAAATTTGGCGGTGGCGGTTATAAAGTCTCCGGTGGTTTGCATGGAGTAGGTGCATCTGTTGTAAATGCTTTATCAATAGAATTAGAGGTATTTGTGCATCGAGATGGAAAAATACACTATCAAAAATATGAACGTGGGATCCCAGCTGCGGATTTAAAAGTAATAGGTGAAACTGATCGTACAGGAACGATCACACGCTTTAAGCCAGATGCAGAAATTTTTACAGAGACGACAGAATACGAATTTGATACATTAGCTACTCGTATGCGTGAGTTGGCGTTTTTAAATCGTAATATTAAATTAACAATTGAAGATAAGCGTGAACATAAGCAAAAGAAAGAATTCCATTATGAAGGTGGAATTAAATCATATGTTGAACATTTAAATCGTTCAAAACAACCGATTCATGAAGAACCTGTATATGTTGACGGTTCAAAAGATGGGATTCAGGTTGAGGTTGCTCTTCAATATAACGAAGGCTATACAAATCATATTTATTCATTTACGAATAATATTCATACGTATGAAGGCGGTACACATGAGGTAGGTTTTAAGACTGCTCTAACACGTGTAATTAACGATTATGGTCGTAAAAATAATATTTTAAAAGATGCGGATAGTAATTTAACTGGTGAAGATGTTCGTGAAGGTTTAACAGCAATCGTGTCAATTAAGCATCCAAATCCACAATTTGAAGGACAAACAAAGACGAAACTTGGAAATAGTGAAGCGAGAACGATTACAGAGTCTGTATTCTCAGAGGCGTTTGAAAAGTTCTTATTAGAAAATCCCAATGTTGCACGTAAAATTATAGATAAAGGGACTATGGCAGCACGTGCACGTGTAGCGGCTAAAAAAGCTCGTGAACTAACGCGCCGAAAGAGTGCTTTAGAAGTTTCGAGTTTACCAGGGAAGCTAGCTGATTGTTCTTCTAAAGATCCAGCAATTAGCGAAATTTATATCGTGGAGGGTGACTCGGCGGGCGGATCTGCAAAACAAGGACGCGATCGTCATTTCCAAGCGATTTTACCACTGAAGGGTAAAATTATTAACGTTGAAAAGGCACGTTTAGATAAGATTTTATCAAATGATGAAGTTCGTACAATTATTACAGCAATAGGTACAAATATTGGTGGGGATTTTGATATTGAAAAAGCTCGCTATCATAAAGTTATTATTATGACAGATGCCGATGTTGATGGTGCGCATATTCGTACCCTATTATTAACTTTCTTCTATCGTTATATGCGTCAAATCATTGAGTGTGGTTACATATATATCGCACAGCCACCGTTGTTTAAAGTACAACAAGGTAAAAAAATTCAATATGCTTATAACAATAAAGAACTTGAAAAAATACTAGCTGAATTACCAGCTCAACCTAAGCCTGGGATTCAGCGTTATAAAGGTCTAGGGGAAATGAATCCAACTCAGCTGTGGGAGACGACAATGGACCCAGAAGTACGTTCGTTACTTCAAGTTTCCCTTCAAGATGCAATTGAAGCAGATGAAACATTTGAAATTTTAATGGGTGATAAAGTAGAGCCGCGTCGTAACTTTATCCAAGAAAATGCAAAATACGTGAAAAACCTTGATATTTAAGTGAGTAATGACAGGAATCTAAGTATTCCTGTCTTCTACATATAAATCAATGTATGTGTAACGGAAATGTAAGAGGAGGTGCTCGTTGATGTCAGATAATCAACAACAAGCACGAATTCGAGAAATTAATATTAGTCATGAAATGCGTACCTCATTTTTAGATTACGCAATGAGTGTTATCGTGTCTCGTGCATTACCAGATGTTCGTGATGGATTAAAGCCGGTTCATCGTAGGGTTTTATATGCGATGAATGATTTAGGAATTACAGCTGATAAAGCATATAAGAAGTCGGCGCGTATTGTCGGCGAAGTAATTGGTAAGTATCACCCGCACGGTGATTCAGCTGTTTATGAAACAATGGTACGTATGGCGCAAGATTTTAGTCAACGTTACATGCTTGTTGATGGACATGGTAATTTCGGTTCTGTTGATGGAGATTCAGCGGCAGCAATGCGTTATACAGAAGCAAGAATGTCTAAGATTTCTATGGAATTAATACGTGATATTACAAAGAATACAATTGATTATCAAGATAACTACGATGGTTCTGAAAGAGAACCAGTTGTATTACCAGCGCGTTTCCCTAACTTATTAGTCAATGGTACGACGGGTATTGCGGTTGGTATGGCAACAAACATTCCACCGCATCAACTTGGAGAAGTAATTGATGGTGTGTTGGCATTAAGTCATAACCCTGATATCACTATCGCGGAATTAATGGAATATATTCCTGGACCAGACTTCCCAACATCAGGTTTAATCTTAGGGCGAAGTGGAATTCGAAGAGCTTACGAAACAGGTCGCGGTTCTATTATACTTCGTGCCAAAGTTGAAATTGAAGAGAGAGCAAATGGTAAACAAACTATTATCGTAACAGAACTACCTTATCAAGTTAATAAGGCGCGATTAATTGAAAAGATTGCAGAATTAGTTCGTGATAAGAAAATTGAAGGTATTACAGATTTACGTGATGAATCGGACCGAAATGGTATGCGTATTGTTATGGAAGTACGTCGTGATGCCAATGCCAATGTACTATTAAATAATCTATATAAACATACAGCACTTCAAACAAGTTTCGGTATTAATATGTTGTCTCTTGTAAATGGAGAGCCACAAGTCCTAAATTTAAAACAAAATCTATATTATTATTTAGAGCATCAAAAGGTAGTAATTCGTAGACGTACTGCTTATGAATTAGAGAAAGCAGAAGCGCGTGCTCATATTTTAGAAGGATTACGAATTGCTTTAGATCATCTTGATGAAGTTATTACTTTAATCCGTAGTTCAAAAACAGCTGATATTGCAAAACAAGGTTTAATGGAACGTTTCGGATTAAGTGAGAAACAAGCGCAAGCGATTTTAGATATGCGTTTGCAACGTTTAAC
>NZ_JBBOWG010000001.1:12500-27500 GCF_038006985.1 Bacillus sp. FSL M7-1345
AAACCGACACAGGTAGGCGAGGAGAGAATCCTAAGGTGTGCGAGAGAACTCTGGTTAAGGAACTCGGCAAAATGACCCCGTAACTTCGGGAGAAGGGGTGCTTTCTTAACGGAAAGCCGCAGTGAATAGGCCCAAGCGACTGTTTAGCAAAAACACAGGTCTCTGCGAAGCCGTAAGGCGAAGTATAGGGGCTGACACCTGCCCGGTGCTGGAAGGTTAAGGAGAGGGGTTAGCGTAAGCGAAGCTCTGAACTGAAGCCCCAGTAAACGGCGGCCGTAACTATAACGGTCCTAAGGTAGCGAAATTCCTTGTCGGGTAAGTTCCGACCCGCACGAAAGGTGTAACGATTTGGGCACTGTCTCAACCAGAGACTCGGTGAAATTATAGTACCTGTGAAGATGCAGGTTACCCGCGACAGGACGGAAAGACCCCGTGGAGCTTTACTGTAGCCTGATATTGAATTTTGGTACAGTTTGTACAGGATAGGCGGGAGCCATTGAAACCGGAGCGCTAGCTTCGGTGGAGGCGCTGGTGGGATACCGCCCTGACTGTATTGAAATTCTAACCTACGGGTCTTATCGACCCGGGAGACAGTGTCAGGTGGGCAGTTTGACTGGGGCGGTCGCCTCCTAAAGTGTAACGGAGGCGCCCAAAGGTTCCCTCAGAATGGTTGGAAATCATTCGTAGAGTGCAAAGGCATAAGGGAGCTTGACTGCGAGACCTACAAGTCGAGCAGGGACGAAAGTCGGGCTTAGTGATCCGGTGGTTCCGCATGGAAGGGCCATCGCTCAACGGATAAAAGCTACCCCGGGGATAACAGGCTTATCTCCCCCAAGAGTCCACATCGACGGGGAGGTTTGGCACCTCGATGTCGGCTCATCGCATCCTGGGGCTGTAGTCGGTCCCAAGGGTTGGGCTGTTCGCCCATTAAAGCGGTACGCGAGCTGGGTTCAGAACGTCGTGAGACAGTTCGGTCCCTATCCGTCGTGGGCGCAGGAAATTTGAGAGGAGCTGTCCTTAGTACGAGAGGACCGGGATGGACGCACCGCTGGTGTACCAGTTGTTCTGCCAAGGGCATAGCTGGGTAGCTATGTGCGGAAGGGATAAGTGCTGAAAGCATCTAAGCATGAAGCCCCCCTCAAGATGAGATTTCCCATAGCGTAAGCTAGTAAGATCCCTGAAAGATGATCAGGTTGATAGGTTCGAGGTGGAAGCATGGTGACATGTGGAGCTGACGAATACTAATAGATCGAGGACTTAACCATATAATATGAAGCAAATGTTATCTAGTTTTGAAGGAATATACCTTCAATAGTTTGGTGATGATGGCAGAGAGGTCACACCCGTTCCCATACCGAACACGGAAGTTAAGCTCTCTAGCGCCGATGGTAGTTGGGACCTTGTCCCTGTGAGAGTAGGACGTCGCCAAGCAAGATAAAAACACAAGTCTTTTGACTTGTGTTTTTTTATTTCCCATGAAATAGGCCCGGTTCTGTTAGTAAAAATGTTGAAATATAGTAAGGGATTTTTTGAGCAGAAATATTGAGAAACTGATAAATAAATGGATAATCTTCAGAGCCATAGCTTCCAAGTAAGTCATACCACCAATCTGTTTCGTACCTAGAAATCATGCTTAAATTATAGAGCAATAAATAGTGAACAAGGAGCTCAGGCAACACTGGTTTAGAGTTTCTAGGTTCGGTTGTAAGTGGTAAATAATAAGTGTCAGTAAGATGCTCGTAGTATAAAGGTGTACTATACATAGGATTCCATGATTGAATAGGTGCCGAAAAAAACAAATTTAATTCATTATTTTTCTCAGGTACGTGTTGTATTGATAAATGCTTACAAGTTGTTTCGATGTAACGAGAAAATCGCTCTTTAGTCATATGTAATCGATCTAATATATTGACTGAAAAGGAGAGCTCATTTTTATTTGTTGAATCGATCTTATATAAAGTTGATACTTTTTGACTATAGCGCAACAAATTTTGTAATTCAGGAATATTCCCCATTAGCTCTAACATATTAAACTTCTCCGCTTCTAAGTGTTTCATGTGAAACAGTTGTTCTGCAACGTGAGTAAACAATCCGTTTTTCTGTATTTTGACCTCATCTTCTAAAAATTGATACCCCTGTTTTTTTCGTTTACGAGTTGTAACGCCATGAGCTAAAACAGTAGTTGATTCTGGGTAGTTAGGATCAATAGTTAATAAGCAAGCTTTAAACAGTTGGCTAATTCCATAAAATAACAACATTGGCTGAATCGAAAAGGGGGCCACCTTATATAATTCATAATAATTTTTCCCGTGTTCTAAGTAGTAAATAAAGGGATAACAGTTTTCAAAACTTTTTTTTTCAGCATCTTGTATGGAGGATTTTTCATAACAACGGGCAAGATAACGTTGTACATTTTGAGATGAAAAAAAGAAACTTAATTGCTGCCAAGTACAATGTGTTTGATGCATATATTACGCTCCTTTTATTGTCTAAAAATTCTAACATATATATACGTCCTTGACAGTATTTTAACCAATTGATAAGCTACTAATAATAATTTCTGGTATTATGGGGGGAACAATTATGTGGGAATCTAAATTTGTTAAAGAAGGTTTGACTTTTGATGATGTATTACTTGTACCAGCAAAGTCAGATATATTACCAAGAGAAGTAAGTGTTAAAACAGTTTTATCTGAAAGCTTACAGTTAAACATCCCGTTAATTAGTGCAGGAATGGATACAGTAACAGAAGCTGATATGGCTATTGCAATGGCTCGTCAAGGCGGTTTAGGAATCATCCATAAGAATATGTCTATTGAGCATCAGGCAGAGCAAGTTGACAAAGTAAAACGCTCTGAAAGCGGCGTTATTTCAGATCCATTCTTTTTAACTCCAGAACATCAAGTATATGATGCGGAACATCTTATGGGAAAATACCGCATCTCAGGTGTACCAGTTGTAAATAATTTAGATGAGCGAAAATTAGTTGGTATTATTACAAACCGTGATATGCGCTTCATCCAAGACTACTCAATCAAAATTTCTGACGTAATGACAAAAGAACAGTTAATTACAGCCCCAGTTGGTACTACACTAGGAGAAGCTGAAAAGATCCTACAAAAGTATAAAATTGAAAAGCTTCCTCTTGTTGATAATAGCGGTGTATTACAAGGGCTTATTACAATAAAAGATATTGAAAAAGTAATTGAATTTCCAAACTCTGCAAAGGATAAGCAAGGACGCTTATTGGTTGGAGCAGCAGTTGGTGTAACAGCTGATGCAATGCTTCGTATCGATGCATTAGTAAAAGCGAGTGTAGATGCAATTGTACTTGATACAGCTCATGGACATTCTCAAGGTGTTATTGAAAAAGTAAAAGAAGTTCGCGCAAAATATCCAGCACTAAATATTATTGCTGGAAATGTTGCTACAGCTGAAGCAACGAAAGCATTAATTGAAGCTGGTGCAAATGTAGTTAAAGTTGGTATTGGACCAGGTTCTATTTGTACAACGCGTGTTGTAGCTGGAGTTGGTGTACCACAATTAACAGCAGTTTATGATTGTGCAACTGAAGCTCGTAAACACGGTATTCCAGTTATTGCAGATGGCGGTGTTAAGTACTCTGGTGATATGGTTAAAGCTTTAGCGGCAGGAGCACACGTTGTTATGCTAGGTAGTATGTTCGCTGGTGTAGCTGAAAGCCCTGGAGAAACTGAAATTTACCAAGGCCGTCAATTTAAAGTATATCGTGGTATGGGTTCTGTTGGGGCAATGGAAAAAGGAAGTAAAGATCGCTACTTCCAAGAAGGAAACAAAAAACTTGTTCCAGAAGGTATTGAAGGACGAGTACCATATAAAGGACCTTTAGCAGATACAGTTCATCAATTAGTTGGTGGATTACGTGCAGGTATGGGATACTGCGGAGCACAGAATTTAGAATTCTTACGTGAGAATGCGCAGTTCATTCGTATGTCAGGTGCTGGTTTACGTGAAAGCCATCCTCATCACGTACAGATTACAAAAGAGGCTCCAAACTACTCATTATAATGTCTTATATGTAAATAGACGGAGATTTGATATCTCTGTCTATTTTTTTTTGATTATGTTAGAATAACGGTTATGTGAGTACATAGATATTGGGGGTAGCAAAAGTGAAAGGTATGTTTTGCAAAAGATTCATTGCGTTGGTAACAGTGCTTACAATAGCTTGTAGCATGCTTGTACCATATAGCAATGCATCAGCAGAAACAGGAGCCGCTTTAAACATTGAAGCAGGTGCGGCAATTTTAGTAGAAGCGAATTCTGGGAAGATTTTATATCAAAAAAATGCAGATGAGTTATTATCAATTGCTAGTATGACAAAAATGATGAGTGAATACCTAGTGAACGAGGCTGTTGCGAAAGGGAAACTAAAATGGGATCAAAAAGTTAAGGTTTCCGAATATGCGTATAGCATTTCGCAAGATCGTTCATTATCGAATGTGCCTCTACGAAACGGTGAGTCTTATACAGTAAAAGAGCTATACGAAGCAATGGCAATTTATTCTGCTAATGGTGCAACAATAGCGTTAGCTGAAGCAGTTGCTGGAAAAGAAGTAGACTTTGTAAAAATGATGAATGATAAATCGAAAGAGTTTGGATTAAAAAATTATAAGTTTGTAAATTCTACGGGCTTAACGAACAAAGATTTAAAAGGACATCATCCTGAAGGGACAACTCCAGATGAAGAAAATAAAATGTCTGCGAGAGATGTAGCAATTTTAGCACAACGTCTTATTCAAGATTTCCCTAAAACATTAGACATAGCAAAAATTTCAAAAAAAGTATTCCGTGAAGGTACTCCGGATCGGATCGAAATGCCTAACTGGAACTGGATGTTAAAAGGGTTAATTAAGGAATATGAAGGCGTAGATGGTCTGAAAACAGGATCAACTCCAGAAGCAGGAGATTGTTTCACTGGTACGATTGAAAGAAATGGTATGCGTTTCATTTCTGTAGTTATTAAAACAAAATCTCATACAGCAAGATTTGATGAGACGAAGAAATTATATGATTATGGCTTTGCTAACTTTGAAATGAAGAAAATGTATGAAAAAGGTTCTTCGGTCAAAGGAAAAGAAACAGTAAGAGTTGAAAATGCGAAAGATAAAGATGTAGCAGTTCAAACGAAGCAAGCTGTGTCACTTCCGGTGCCAAAGGGAAGTAAAGACGTTTATAAAACAGAATTTAAAGAAGGAAATAAGGGACAAGAAGCACCTATGAAAAAAGGAGTTGCACTTGACCAAATGGTTGTAACGTCTAAAGATAGTAATGACCCTGGATTTTTATCAGGAAAATCATTACAAGTAGACCTTGTAACAAAGTCTGAAGTAGAAGAGGTAGGCTGGTTCACCCGTTCTATGCGCGGAATTGGTTCTTTCTTTAGTGGTATGTGGAATAGTGCTGTTGATACAGTAAAAGGTTGGTTTTAAAAGCTCCTCATTGTAGGAGCTTTTTCTTATTCCTATTTTTCATACCGACTTTATGAAAAAGTAGTGGACAAGCATCAGATAGTTAGTGGTAGAATGTAAGAGTATTCTTAATTTTCTTCTTTAACGGGGGAAAGCAATTCACCTAGGGGGGTTTTTGTACATGACAAATGTAACAGGGACAGAACGTGTAAAACGTGGAATGGCAGAAATGCAAAAAGGCGGCGTTATTATGGACGTAGTTAACGCTGAGCAAGCAAGGATTGCAGAAGAGGCAGGCGCAGTTGCTGTTATGGCATTAGAGCGTGTACCTGCAGATATTCGTGCAGTAGGTGGCGTTTCTCGTATGGCAGATCCAACAATTGTTGAAGAAGTTATGGGTGCTGTGTCAATTCCGGTTATGGCAAAATGCCGTATCGGTCACCTTGTAGAAGCACGTGTATTAGAATCATTAGGGGTAGACTATATCGATGAGAGTGAAGTATTAACTCCTGCTGATGAAGTATACCATTTAAATAAACGTGATTACACAGTTCCGTTTGTATGTGGTTGCCGTGATATCGGAGAAGCTGCACGTCGTATTGCAGAAGGTGCATCTATGCTTCGTACAAAAGGTGAGCCTGGAACAGGAAACATTGTAGAGGCAGTGCGTCATATGCGCCAAGTCAATGCAGAAATCCGTCAAGTTGCGAGTCTACGTGAAGATGAGTTAATGACATATGCAAAAAATACTGGTGCTCCTTATGAAGTACTACTTGAAATTAAACGCCTTGGTCGTTTACCAGTTGTAAACTTTGCAGCAGGTGGTGTAGCAACACCAGCAGATGCAGCGTTAATGATGCAACTTGGTGCTGATGGTGTATTTGTTGGATCTGGTATCTTCAAATCAGAAAACCCAGAGAAATTTGCACGTGCAATCGTTGAAGCAACGACTCATTATGAAGATTACGAACTAATTGCAAGCCTTTCTAAAGGATTAGGTAATGCAATGAAAGGTGTCGAAATTTCAACGTTATTACCAGAACAACGCATGCAAGAGCGTGGATGGTAATTAAAGGAGATCTTTAAAATGGTGAAAATCGGTGTGCTAGGTCTTCAAGGTGCTGTTCGTGAGCATGTGAAATCAGTTGAAGCAAGTGGTGCAGAAGCTGTTGTTGTAAAGCGTATAGAACAACTTGAAGAAATTGATGGTCTTATTTTACCAGGCGGTGAAAGTACAACAATGCGCCGTCTTATTGATAAGTATGCTTTCATGGAGCCTCTTCGTACATTTGCGAAGTCTGGTAAACCAATGTTTGGTACATGTGCAGGAATGATTCTTCTTGCGAAAACACTTATTGGCTATGAAGAAGCACATATTGGTGCTATGGATATTACGGTTGAGCGCAATGCGTTCGGACGCCAAAAAGATAGTTTTGAAGCTGCACTTTCAATGAAGGGTGTGGGAGAAGACTTTGTTGGTGTATTTATCCGTGCTCCGTATGTTGTAAATGTAGCTGATGATGTTGAAGTACTTTCTACACATGGCGATCGAATGGTAGCGGTAAGACAATGTCAGTTTTTAGCTGCTTCTTTCCATCCAGAATTAACGGATGATCACCGTGTAACAGCATACTTTGTAGAGATGGTAAAAGAAGCGAAAATGAAAAAAGTTGTATAAGTAACTTGCAACTTGTATAAGATTATAGTAAATTGATGGTAACAATTTTATAAAATAAGCGTGTTGATAGGAAGTAGTAACAAATGTTGTTTCTTATAGAGAGTCGATGGTTGGTGGAAATCGATAGAAACAGTTTGTGAATCCATCCTGGAATGGAATGTGGAATATCTTTTGATTAGTAAGCATTCCCGGTGAAGAGCCGTTATTTCTACTTGAGAGGAAAGCGGTAATGCTTTCAACTAGGGTGGCAACGCGGGTTAACTTCCGTCCCTTTGTATAGGGACGGGAGTTTTTTGTGTTTTATAAAATAAAAGGAGGAGTATATAATGCTTGATATTAAATTTTTACGTACAAATTTTGAAGAAGTAAAAGCAAAATTACAGCATAGAGGCGAAGATTTAACGGATTTTGGTCGCTTTGAAGAACTTGATACGAGAAGAAGAGAGCTGCTTGTTCAAACTGAAGAACTAAAAAGTAAGCGTAACGAAGTATCTCAACAAATTTCAGTATTAAAGCGTGAAAAGAAAGATGCGGAAGCTCTAATTCTAGAAATGCGTGAAGTTGGGGAAAAAGTAAAAGATCTTGATAATGAGCTTCGTACAGTTGAAGAAGATTTAGAAAGATTAATGCTATCTATCCCAAATATTCCTCATGAATCTGCTCCAATAGGTGAAACAGAGGATGATAACGTAGTAGCACGTACTTGGGGAGAAGTGAAAGAATTTACTTATGAGCCAAAACCACATTGGGACCTTGCTACTGATTTAGGGATTTTAGATTTTGAACGTGCTGGGAAAGTAACAGGAAGCCGATTTGTATTTTACAAAGGTGCTGGTGCAAGATTAGAACGTGCTTTGATTAGCTTTATGCTTGACCTTCATACTGATGAGCATGGATATGAGGAAGTATTGCCTCCTTATATGGTAAATCGTGCAAGTATGACAGGAACAGGACAACTTCCGAAGTTTGAAGAAGATGCATTCCGTATTGAAAGTGAAGACTATTTCCTAATCCCAACAGCTGAAGTACCTGTAACGAATATGCATCGTGATGAGATTGTGAGTAAAGAGCAATTGCCGATACGATATGCTGCGTTTAGCTCATGCTTCCGTTCTGAAGCAGGTTCAGCTGGTCGTGATACACGCGGTTTAATTCGCCAACACCAATTTAATAAAGTTGAGCTTGTGAAGTTCGTGAAACCAGAAGATTCTTACGAAGAGTTAGAAAAATTAACAAATGATGCAGAGCGCGTGTTACAATTATTAGAGTTGCCATATCGCGTTATGAGCATGTGTACAGGAGATTTAGGATTTACAGCAGCGAAGAAATACGATATTGAAGTATGGATTCCAAGCTATGGCACATATCGTGAAATTTCTTCTTGTAGTAATTTTGAGGCTTTCCAAGCGAGACGTGCGAATATCCGTTTCCGCCGTGAGCCAAATGGCAAACCGGAACATGTTCATACACTAAATGGATCGGGTCTTGCAATTGGACGTACAGTGGCAGCTATTTTAGAGAACTACCAACAAGAAGATGGTACAATTATAATTCCAGAAGTTCTTCGCCCTTATATGGGAGGAAAAACAGTTATTAAATAAGTTAAAACATTCATCGGTATGAGTGATTGGTAATTATGGGCGTTGTCAGCAATGTCATAAAGGAGAGGGAAAGTAAAATTTCCCTTTCCTCATAATTTATTATAGTAGGGTTGACTAACTGTTTTTCTTTTGATATTATATTTGATGTCAATATGGAGGTATACCCAAGTCTGGCTGAAGGGATCGGTCTTGAAAACCGACAGGCGGCGAGAGTCGCGCGGGGGTTCGAATCCCTCTACCTCCTCCAGATATAATTGACAACAGCGCATATAAGTGGAGATTGGAGAACTCGTTACCAACACGTAACGAGTTTTTATTTTAAAACCAATCATAAAGTATGATGTAAGGATATAGTGTCCTTATTACACACTCATATTCCGATGATTATCTTCATAGATATGAAAGGAGTTAACATGGATCTTATTATACAAACGTTTCCTTTAGATGGAAAAACTTTATATTATGTACAATGTCCTGTCTGTAAGAACAATAGAATTTTAAACAGTGGTGCAAATGTGTCGCGCATTATAAGTGATGATACATTCCGTAAGCTTTGTGGTTGCACTTGTGATGTAAAACAGGTTGCAAAAAAAGTAGAGGTGCCAAAAGAAGCTGAAAAACCAGCTGTGCAAAAAGAAGTAACTCCAAAACGTACAGGGAAATTACTAACAGCAGTAATTAACGGGAAAGAAATGACCGTTAAAGAGATTGCTGAAACATATGATATTAGTACGAGTACTGTTCGTCAGCGTATTAATGCTGGAAAGCCAGAGAGTGAAATTATTGCTCCAACGAAAAAGAAAAAGTAATTTCATAGGAAAACCCGTGCATATGCACGGGTTTTTTATTTTACAAGTTTACGTGTTTGTTTTAAAAAATGTCCAATTTTTTTAATGATTGGTTCGACTGAATCGCCATCTTTTAAAATATCGTATTCATTAATGTTTAATCGTAAAATAGGGCATGAATTAAAGTTATTAATCCAGTTATCGTAACGTCCATGCATCTCTTTCCAATACTCGATTGGTGTTTGCTGCTCCATTGGACGTCCTCGTTCTTGAATACGATCGACAATATCATCAAACGAACCTTCTAGGTAAATTAATAAGTCTGGATGAGGGAAGTAAGGAGTCATGACCATAGCATCAAATAAACCTTTGTATGTTTCATAATCAGTTTCAGTCATTGTACCTTTTTCGTGATGCATCTTTGCGAAAATACCAGTGTCCTCATAGATAGAACGGTCTTGAACAAAACCGCCACCATATTCGAAAATTCTTTTTTGTTCTTTAAATCGTTCTGCTAAAAAGTACACTTGTAAGTGAAAGCTCCAGCGTGTGAAATCAGCATAGAATTTGTCCAAATATGGATTAGAATCTACTTTTTCAAAAGATGTACGATAACCTAAAGCGTTAGCTAATGCAGTTGTCATAGTGGATTTACCGACACCTACTGTTCCAGCAATAGTGATAACTGCATCATTTGGTATATCATATTTTTGCCTTAAATTCATTGTTATTTCGACTCCTTCAAGAGAGTATTTTGAAGAGCGGATAAGATGACATTTAAATCATCAGGATTTCTTACAAAATCCATATCGTCTCCATTAAATTTCAATACTGGAATATCTGGATGGTCCTTTTTGAAAGCATCCATTGCTGTTTCGTAATCTTTTGTAAGCTGTAGTAAGTAATTTGGATCCATATTTTTTTCGAATTCTCTTCCGCGCATCGCAATTCGTTTTTGTAATGTTTCTAGGCTCGCTGTTAAATAAACGATGACATTTGGTACAGGCATATCTTGCGTAAGAATGCGATAAATTTGCATGTACTTGTCATATTGAGCATCTTTTAATGTACGGGATGCAAAAATTAAATTTTTAAATATATGATAATCTGCTACTACAGGCTTTCTTTGATTCAAATACTTTATGTTAATATCCTCTAGTTGTTTGTATCTATTACAAAGAAAGAACATCTCTGTTTGAAAACTCCATTCGTCGATGTCTTCATAGAATTTTCCTAAAAAAGGATTTTCATCAACAATCTCTTTTAGTAAGTGGAGTTGCATGTGAGTTGAAAGTTCCTTCGCAAGTGAAGTTTTTCCAACACCAATTGGTCCTTCAACCGTGATAAATGGTACTCCGGTCACGCTGTTTCCTCCTTTCAATCAGTGATTTACCGTGACTACTAAAAACACAAAACAGAATTATTGTAGCACAAGAGGGGAGCGAGCGGACTAATTTGATATAAAAAGTTAGAAAATAGATATGTATTAATTAAATTTTATTTGGGATGACGGTACAATATTTGCCTTTAATGTGGCCTCCATTATTTTTAAAGCATGTTCATTATCTTGCTCGTTATTAGAAGCGATGCAATCCCGTGGTACATAAAGTGTATAATTTCTCATATGGGCATCATTAGCTGTAAAAAGGATGCATATGTTCCCGGCAATTCCTGTTAAAATGAGATTTTCGATTTTCAAATAACCTAATAAAGAATTCAAAGGTGTTTCATAAAAAGCAGAATAATGTGGTTTAATAAAAATGTAATCGTCAGTATGCGGAGCAATGGCCTCGATAATATTTTTACTATACTTATTTGTACAATGAGTAATAAGTTGATTAATATCAGATCTCCAAAGTTGATAGTGATCATTGACATAAATTATTGGATAGCCCAATGATTTCATGGTGTCCTTTAATTGTAGAATGGGGTTCTTTATAATTTCACATTTCTGTGCCAGGATGGGCCCGTGGGAGAATTGAAAATCATTAATCATATCGATAATGAGTAAGGCAGTATTTTTCATATGTAATTCCCTCTCTTTCTTCTTTAGGTTGGATTGAATTTGCAAAAGTTATCCCACCTGCAAGAAATGAAAAAGTGTATTTTATTTTTGGTGAAAGGACTATATTATGGAGCGAGATATATATTTTATGCAGTTAGCAATAGAGGAAGCAAAGAAGGCAGAGGCGATACAAGAGGTACCAATTGGTGCTGTAATTGTGCTAGATGATGAAGTGATTAGTGTCGCGCATAACTTAAGAGAAACTGAACAGAGATCAATAGCTCACGCCGAGCTCTTAGCTATTGATGAAGCTTGCAAAAAATTAGGGACATGGCGTTTAGAAGATGCAACGTTATATGTAACATTAGAACCTTGTCCAATGTGTGCAGGGGGAATTGTTTTATCGCGTGTAAAAAGGGTTGTATATGGAGCGAGCGATCCGAAAGGTGGATGTGCAGGTACATTGATGAATCTTTTAACTGATGAGCGTTTTAATCATCAGTGTGAAGTAGTGGCTGGTGTACTTGAAGAGGAATGTGGTACGTTGTTAACGATTTTTTTTAGGGAGCTTCGTAAGAAAAGAAAAGAAGCGAAAAAACTAGAGAAAAGTAATGGTAACTAACGTATTTGCATTTTGTAAAAAAACAAGTTATACTGATAATGCCTTATCCAAGGCAACCGAATATTGGTTTTAACTTTGCCGTGCTAAGCGGGGAGGTAGCGGTGCCCTATACTCGCAATCCGCTCTAGCGAGGCTGAATCCCTTCTCGAGGTTATGCTGCTGTAAGGTCTGCCTTAAGTAAGTGGTGTTGACGTTTGGGTCCTGCGCAACGGGACCCCGTGAACCTTGTCAGGTCCGGAAGGAAGCAGCAATAAGCGGGTTTTCTCGTGTGCCGCAGGAGTGCCTGAACCGAGCTAACTGCTTGAGTAACGCTTATGGTACGTAATCGACAGAAGGTGCACGGCAGTTATATATGTATACAAAACTCACCTTAATATAAAGGTGAGTTTTTTGTATGGAAAATAACTTTTGGAATCTATAAACAGAATGGGTTATAATAAATGAGATAATAACCTTTGAGGGAGGCCGTATTTTCGTGTCATACCAAGCGTTATACCGAACATGGAGACCGCAAAAATTCGAAGATGTAGTCGGTCAAAAGCACGTGACAAAAACGTTGCAAAATGCCCTTCTTCAAGAGAAAGCTTCACATGCTTATTTGTTTTCTGGTCCGAGGGGAACAGGGAAAACGACAATTGCAAAAGTATTTGCAAAGGCAATTAACTGTGAACACGCCCCGGTAGCTGAACCTTGTAATGAATGTCCTTCTTGTTTAGGAATTACACAAGGATCTATTTCAGATGTATTAGAAATTGATGCGGCTTCAAATAACGGTGTAGATGAAATTCGAGATATAAGAGATAAAGTAAAATATGCTCCAAGTGCTGTAGGATATAAAGTATACATTATTGATGAAGTTCACATGCTTTCTATGGGTGCCTTTAATGCGCTTTTGAAAACTTTAGAAGAGCCGCCAGGACATGTTATTTTTATTCTGGCGACAACAGAACCGCATAAGATTCCAGCTACAATTATTTCACGTTGTCAGCGTTTTGAGTTTCGAAAGATATCAGTAAATGATATCGTTGAGAGGTTATCGACAGTCGTGACAAATGAAGGTACGCAAGTAGAAGATGAAGCGTTACAAATCGTAGCGCGTGCTGCTGAAGGTGGTATGCGTGATGCGCTCAGTCTTATCGATCAAGCTATTTCTTATAGTGATGAGACGGTGACGAGCGAGGATGTTTTAGCGGTAACGGGATCTGTATCTCAGCGATATTTAGGTGACCTGGTAGAATGTATACGTGAAAATGATGTATCAAGGGCGTTACGTATTATAGATGAGATGATGAGTAAAGGGAAAGATCCAGTTCGCTTTATGGAGGATTTCATTTACTACTATCGTGATATGCTTTTATATCAAACTTCACCACAATTAGAACATATGTTGGAACGGGTAATTGTAGATGATCAATTCCGTACGTTAATTGAAGAAATGCAACCGGAAGCAATCTATGAAATTATTCATACCCTTAGTAAGGGACAACAGGAGATGAAGTGGACAAACCATCCAAGAATATTCTTGGAAGTTGTTATGGTGCAACTGTGTCAGCAGTTTATGATGCAAGCAAACGGCGCAGATCGTTTACAAGCGATTATGAACAGGATGCAGCAACTGGAGAAAGAGTTAGAGCAAGTTAAAAAGAATGGCGTGCCAGCTGGTGTGCAGCAGGAAGTAAGAGAGACGCGGGCAACACCAAAACCGGTACGAACAGGAAGTATGAAAATTCCTGTTGGACGTGTGAATGAAGTGTTAAAGCAAGCAAAGCGTCAAGATTTAGAACAGTTAAAAGCTGTATGGGGCGAATTGTTAGGAAGGCTCAAATCACATAACAAAGTAGCATTTGCTGTTTTATTAGAAAATAGTGAACCAGTTGCGGCTTCGGATGATACCTATGTGTTAGCGTTTCAATATGAGATTCATTGCAAAATGGCTAGTGAAAATCGAGAAGCGATGGATACATTGGAACAAACTCTTTTTGAATTGTTAAGTAAAAGGTTAAATATGATTGCTATCCCAAAAAGTGAATGGGGTAAAATTCGTGAAGACTTTTTACAACGCGAAGGCGGGGATTCCGAAGAAAGCCCAGAACAAAAAGAAGATCCTCTTATAGAAGAGGCTGTAAAATTAGTAGGGCAAGAACTTATTGAAATAAAAGAGTAATAATAATGAGGAGGAATTAATTATGATGCGTGGCGGAATGGGAAATATGAATAATATGATGAAACAAATGCAAAAGATGCAAAAAGACATGGCGAAGGCACAAGAAGAGCTTGGCGAAAAAACAGTTGAAGGTACAGCTGGTGGCGGAATGGTTACTGTTATCACAAATGGCCATAAGCAAGTTCTTGAAGTGAAAATTAAAGAAGAAGTTGTAGATCCAGAAGATATTGAAATGTTACAAGACTTAGTATTAGCTGCAACGAATGATGCACTTAAAAAGGTTGATGAACTTTCAAACTCTACAATGGGCAAATTTACAAAAGGCATGAACTTACCAGGTGGAATGTTCTAGGAGGATATTGATATATGCATTATCCAGAACCGATATCAAAATTAATCGATAGTTTTATGAAGTTGCCAGGAATCGGACCGAAAACAGCGGTTCGATTGGCGTTTTTCGTGTTAGATATGAAAGAGGATGATGTACTAGGTTTTGCAAAAGCACTTGTGAATGCGAAGCGAGATTTAGCGTATTGTTCTGTGTGCGGACATATCACTGACCGCGATCCTTGTTATATTTGTGACGATTCGCATAGGGATCAATCGGTTATTTGTGTAGTACAAGAGCCGAAAGATGTAATTGCGATGGAAAAAATGAAAGAGTATCAAGGTGTATATCATGTTTTGCGTGG
>NZ_JBBOWG010000001.1:32500-87500 GCF_038006985.1 Bacillus sp. FSL M7-1345
CTCTGCGAAGCCGTAAGGCGAAGTATAGGGGCTGACACCTGCCCGGTGCTGGAAGGTTAAGGAGAGGGGTTAGCGTAAGCGAAGCTCTGAACTGAAGCCCCAGTAAACGGCGGCCGTAACTATAACGGTCCTAAGGTAGCGAAATTCCTTGTCGGGTAAGTTCCGACCCGCACGAAAGGTGTAACGATTTGGGCACTGTCTCAACCAGAGACTCGGTGAAATTATAGTACCTGTGAAGATGCAGGTTACCCGCGACAGGACGGAAAGACCCCGTGGAGCTTTACTGTAGCCTGATATTGAATTTTGGTACAGTTTGTACAGGATAGGCGGGAGCCATTGAAACCGGAGCGCTAGCTTCGGTGGAGGCGCTGGTGGGATACCGCCCTGACTGTATTGAAATTCTAACCTACGGGTCTTATCGACCCGGGAGACAGTGTCAGGTGGGCAGTTTGACTGGGGCGGTCGCCTCCTAAAGTGTAACGGAGGCGCCCAAAGGTTCCCTCAGAATGGTTGGAAATCATTCGTAGAGTGCAAAGGCATAAGGGAGCTTGACTGCGAGACCTACAAGTCGAGCAGGGACGAAAGTCGGGCTTAGTGATCCGGTGGTTCCGCATGGAAGGGCCATCGCTCAACGGATAAAAGCTACCCCGGGGATAACAGGCTTATCTCCCCCAAGAGTCCACATCGACGGGGAGGTTTGGCACCTCGATGTCGGCTCATCGCATCCTGGGGCTGTAGTCGGTCCCAAGGGTTGGGCTGTTCGCCCATTAAAGCGGTACGCGAGCTGGGTTCAGAACGTCGTGAGACAGTTCGGTCCCTATCCGTCGTGGGCGCAGGAAATTTGAGAGGAGCTGTCCTTAGTACGAGAGGACCGGGATGGACGCACCGCTGGTGTACCAGTTGTTCTGCCAAGGGCATAGCTGGGTAGCTATGTGCGGAAGGGATAAGTGCTGAAAGCATCTAAGCATGAAGCCCCCCTCAAGATGAGATTTCCCATAGCGTAAGCTAGTAAGATCCCTGAAAGATGATCAGGTTGATAGGTTCGAGGTGGAAGCATGGTGACATGTGGAGCTGACGAATACTAATAGATCGAGGACTTAACCATATAATATGAAGCAAATGTTATCTAGTTTTGAAGGAATATGCCTTCAATAGTTTGGTGATGATGGCAGAGAGGTCACACCCGTTCCCATACCGAACACGGAAGTTAAGCTCTCTAGCGCCGATGGTAGTTGGGACCTTGTCCCTGTGAGAGTAGGACGTCGCCAAGCAAGATAAAAACACAAGTCTTTTGACTTGTGTTTTTTTGTTTTTAAACAGTACACGAAAGAAGTAAAGGGAATACATAAGTAATACAAACACGTTGCCCAAGAATAAATCATATTATATAAGAAATTGATGTATATTTTCCGGAAATTTGTTAAGGAATAGAGGTATATAATATGTTTACTTAAAAAGGGAGGAAAGATTATGAAATTACCAAGTGAAATTTGCATCGTTTGTGAGACAAAAAGAGGAGAAGGAATATATGTATATAATAATTTAATATGTTATGAGTGCGAAAGAAATCTGGTGAATACTGAAACAAATGACCCGAAGTATATACATTATTTAACACAACTGCGAAAATTAGAAGTATCATATTTTTAAATAGGCATTATGCCTATTATTTTTTTTGCCCTAATATCTGTATAATAGATACAGAATGAATAATAAGGAAGAGATGTATATGAATCAAAATCGTATGCCTTTATATGAGGCGTTAATGGAATTTAAAGAAAGGCGACTACTATCTTTTCATGTTCCGGGTCATAAGAATGGTTTAAACTTCCCTAAGAAAGCTTCAGGGGGGTTTAAGGACATATTATCGATTGATGTAACAGAGTTAACAGGATTAGATGATTTACATAGTCCGTTTGAATGTATAGATGAAGCACAGCAATTATTAGCTGAAGTATATGGCGTGCACAAAAGTTATTTTTTAATTAATGGTTCAACAGTTGGAAATTTAGCAATGATTTTGTCTTGCTGCGGCGAACATGATATTGTCCTCGTACAAAGAAATTGTCATAAATCAATCATTAATGGTTTGAAATTAGCAGGGGCGAATCCGGTCTTTTTAAACCCATGGATTGATGAAGTACATAACGTACCAGTAGGTGTTCATGATGACATTATTAAGGAGGCAATTACAAAGTATCCAAATGCAAAAGCACTTATTTTAACACATCCTAATTACTATGGTATGGGAATTGATTTAGAGGCAAGTATCGCTTACGCACATGCACATAAAATTCCTGTTCTAGTAGATGAAGCCCATGGGGCACATTTTTGTATAGGGGACCCCTTCCCGAAGTCAGCATTAGTTTATGGTGCGGATATTGTGGTTCATTCCGCACATAAAACATTACCTGCGATGACAATGGGATCTTATTTACATATAAATAGCCGTTTGGTGAGCGAAGAAAAAGTTTCCTCCTATTTAAGTATGCTACAATCTAGTAGCCCATCGTATCCAATTATGGCTTCTCTTGATATAGCACGTTTTGCAATAGCAGTTATAAAGGAAGAGGGTCATGATGAAATTGTTGAGTTTTTACGCCGATTTAAAGAAGGCTTGCAATCTATCCCACAAATAGCCATCTTGCAATATCCATCGCAAGACGAATTAAAGGTTACGGTGCAAACTCGCTGTCAGTTATCGGGGTATGAATTACAGTCTGTATTTGAAAAGGTCGGTATATATACGGAAATGGCAGATCCATATAACGTCCTATTTATATTACCGTTACAAGTAAATGAGGGGTATATGAAAGCTATAGAGATAATTCGAGTAGCTTTGCAGCAATATAAGGTAAAAGACAAGACAGCATCAATTCGTTATACTTATAAAGGGGAAATTTCCCCTTTACCGTATACGTATAAACAATTAGAGAGATACGAAACGAAGTTAGTATCTCTAGAAGAAGCCGTTGGTATGATAGCGGCAGAAATGGTGATTCCGTATCCACCTGGAATTCCATTGATCATGTATGGAGAGAGAATTACTCAAGAACATACAAAGCAAATTACTCATTTAGAGAAAACAGGGGCTCGTTTTCAAGGTAGTACGAAATATATGAACGTGTATGATATAGAAAGTAGGTTTTAGGATGAAGGGATTATTTGTAACAATTGAAGGGCCAGAAGGTTCGGGTAAAACAACATTAATTAAAAGTTTATTACCATATTTTGAGCAAAAGGCACAAAAGGTAATGGCGACCAGGGAACCGGGTGGTATTGCAATTTCTGAAGATATTAGAACAATTTTACATAAACAAGAGTATACGATGATGGAGGCACGTACAGAGGCGCTCTTATATGCTGCTGCACGTAGACAACATTTAGTGGAAAAAGTTATGCCGGCACTTGAGGAAAACTATCTTGTACTATGTGATCGTTTTATAGATAGCTCTTTAGCGTATCAAGGGTATGCAAGAGGCTTAGGTATGGATAAAGTATTTGAAATTAATCGTTTCGCAACGGAAGATTGTATGCCTAGTTTAACAATCTATTTAGATATTGAGCCAGAGGTAGGTTTAGCACGAATTGAAAAAGATGCAGGACGTGAAGTAAATCGACTAGACATGGAAGATATCTCTTTCCATAAACGTGTGCGTGAAGGGTATTTACAAGTTGTAGAGCGTTTTTCTAATCGCATTGTATTAGTAAATGCTGATCAACCAATGAAAAAACTTATAGAAGAAGTTGTTCAGATTATAGAAGATAAATTGTTATAATAGAAGGAAAGAATGAAATAAGTGAGGTATGCAGTATGATAAATACGTGGGAGCAGCTTTCTGCTATACAGCCCATCGGTGTCAAAATGTTGATGAATAGCATTGCAAAAGAGCGTATATCCCACGCTTACTTGTTAGAGGGAGGGAAAGGGACTGGGAAGTTCGCCACAGCAATTCAAATGGCAAAAAGTTTCCTCTGTTCACAAAGAAATGGTGTAGAGCCTTGTCATGTATGTACGAATTGTCGCCGAATTGATTCAGGTAACTACCCAAACTTACATATTGTAAAACCAGATGGATTATCTATTAAAAAACAGCAAATTCACGATTTACAAGAAGAGTTTTCAAAAACAGGATTAGAAGCAAATAAAAAAGTATATATTATTGAGCATGCAGATCGTATGACAGCAAATGCAGCGAATACGCTTTTAAAGTTTTTAGAAGAACCAAGTAGTGATACAACAGCTATTTTACTTACTGAACAAAGTCATCAGATTTTAAATACAATTTTATCTCGTTGTCAAGTTGTTACATTTAGACCGTTGCCTACAAAATCTTTAATTAAGAGATTAGAGGAAGAGGGTATTACAGTTTCTTTATCTACACTTGCTGCGCAGCTTACAAACAGTTTTGAAGAAGCTTTATTAATGTGTAATGATGAATGGTTTGCACAAGCGAGAGCTTTAGTGATAAAATTATGTGAAGCGCTCGAAAAAGATAAGGCCTCTATTTTTTTTGTACAAGAAAAATGGGGGAAGCACTTTGGAGAGAAAGAACAATTACAGCAAGGCTTAGATATGTTACTCCTTATTTATAAGGATTTATTATATGTTCAACTTGGAGAAGAAGATCGTCTTGTTTTTCATGAGCAGAAAGAGATGTTTGAATCCTTTTCTTATGCTCAGAAGCGCATTGTATCAGCTCTCTTTAATATATTAGAGGCAAAAAATAGAATCAACGCTAATGTAAATGCGCAGCTTGTGTTCGAACAGTTAGTGTTGCGGTTGCAGGAGGGATGACCGTTTTGTATGATGTAGTAGGTGTTCGCTTTAAGAAGGCCGGAAAGGTATATTACTTTGATCCAAATCAGTTCGATATCTCAGAAAATGAGTTTGTAATTGTAGAAACGGTAAGAGGTATTGAATACGGAAAAGTAGTTATTACCAAAAAGCAAGTTGATGAAAACGACGTTGTATTACCGCTTAAAAAAGTTATTCGTATTGCAAATGAAAATGATCGTACCATTGTTGAAGAGAATAGGCATGCTGCGAAAGAAGCATATCAAGTTTGTCAACAAAAGGTAGGAGAACATAATCTTGATATGAAGCTTGTAGATGTAGAGTATACGTTCGATCGTAATAAGATTATTTTTTACTTTACTGCGGATGGTCGGATTGATTTCCGGGAACTAGTGAAAGACTTAGCGGCAATTTTTAGGACAAGAATTGAGCTGAGACAGATAGGTGTTCGTGACGAAGCAAAAATGCTTGGTGGTATTGGTCCATGTGGTCGTATGCTTTGTTGTTCTACTTTCTTAGGAGATTTTGAACCTGTATCCATTAAAATGGCAAAGGATCAAAATTTATCATTAAATCCTGCAAAAATCTCTGGTTTATGTGGTCGCTTAATGTGTTGCTTAAAATATGAGAATGATGAATATGAGGCAGCAAAGGAACAACTTCCTGATTTAGATCAACGTATACAAACACCGCAAGGTACTGGCCGTGTTATCGGATTAAATATTTTAGAAAGATTAATTCAAGTGGAACTAGTAGACAAGGAACGGATAGTAGAATATACGTTAGATGAATTAATTAATAAAGGGGTCGTTTCGAGTCAAACCACAGATTAATGAGGTGGGTGCTTGTGGAGAAAAAGGATATTTTTGCATCGGTTTCTAGTATGGAAGAGCAAATTGGACATTTATACAAACAGTTGGGAGAATTAAAACAACATCTTGCAGAATTATTGGAAGAAAACCAACATATAAAAATGGAAAATGAAAATTTGCGACATCGTTTTGAAGAAGTGCAGAACAAGGAAAAACAAAAAACTCAAAAACGCAAAGAAATGAAGGCGAAGACAGATATTGGTGAAGGCTACGATAACCTAGCGAGACTATATCAAGAAGGTTTTCATATTTGCAATCTACATTATGGAAGTGTACGTAAAGAGGGAGATTGTTTATTCTGTCTGTCATTTTTAAATAAAAAGTGAGATTACCTTTCCAATATAATTGGAAAGGTAATTTTTTATACATGAGGGTAGAATGAAATTTATTTTTACATTAATAGAGGATGAAATAGGGTAGGTTAAGTGTAAGAAAGGGAGCAATATATGAATTTATATGAAGATGAGCGTTTAGATTACTTATTAGCGCAAGATATGAAGATTGTACAAAGTCCATCAGTATTTAATTTTTCTTTGGATGCCGTTTTACTTGCAGATTTTGCTTGGGTGCCAATTCAAAAAGGTAATTTACTTGATTTGTGTACAGGTAACGCAGTTATCCCTCTTTTATTAAGTACAAGGACAAAAGGGAAAATTACAGGTGTAGAAATCCAAGAGCGCTTATATGATATGGGAATAAGAAGCGTTCAATACAATAATTTAGAAGAAAGAATTCATTTAATCCATGGAGATTTGAAAGATATGCCGGAGAAACTTGGACGTCATCAATATGATGTTGTAACATGTAATCCTCCCTATTTTCAAACACCACAAACTTCTGAGAAGAATATCAATGAACATTTAGCGATAGCTCGTCATGAAATTATGTGCACATTAGAGGATGTTGTATATGCAAGTAGCCAGTTAGTGAAACAGGGTGGGAAAGTAGCATTTGTACATCGTCCAGGTCGTTTACTCGACATCGTCACATTAATGCGTAAATACAAAATCGAACCGAAACGTGTGCGATTTGTTTATCCTAAGGCTGGTAAAGAAGCGAATACATTGTTAATTGAAGGAATTAAGGATGGGAATGCAGATTTAAAAATCTTACCACCTCTTTTTGTATATGAAGAAAACAACGAATATACAAAGGAGCTTCGTTCAATTTTATATGGAGAAGAATAAGCATTGTTTTTATGTGGTGGAGTGTTCTGATGGAAGTTATTATGCTGGATATACAAATCATATAGAAAAACGGATTCAGACCCATAATAGTGGAAAAGGTGCTAGATATACCCGCGCTAGGCTTCCAGTTGGTTTAAAATATGTAGAGGATCATGAGGATAAACGAACGGCTATGCAAGCTGAATATCACTTTAAACAGTTAACGAGGAAACAAAAAGAAGAATATATGCAAAAAGGAGAACGCTATGTGGCAGCAAAAAAGCTTTCAGCAAAATGAAAAGGGAGTTTTATATTTAGTACCGACTCCAATCGGAAATTTAGAGGATATGACATTTCGTGCAATCCGAATTTTAAAAGAGGCAGACATTATTGCTGCGGAAGATACAAGGCAAACGAAGAAACTTTGTAATTACTTTGAAATTGAAACACCAGTTATGAGTTATCATGAGCATAATAAAGGAGTAAGTGGACGGAAAATTTTAGATAAGTTAGAAGAAGGTAAGACTGTAGCCATTGTGAGCGATGCTGGTATGCCATGTATTTCAGATCCTGGTTATGATATCGTTGTAGAGGCTGTAGCAGAACAATATCATGTTATTCCGCTTCCTGGGGCAAATGCGGCTCTTACAGCATTAATTGCATCAGGACTTGAGACAAAACATTTTTATTTCTATGGTTTCCTGCAAAGAAATAAAAAGGGACGTAAGCTTGAATTAGAAAAACTACGCTATATTCCAACTACAATGATGTTTTACGAGGCACCGCATCGTTTAGATGACACTTTAATCTCTATGCAAGAAGTATTAGGAAATAGGGAAATCGTATTATGTCGTGAGCTAACGAAAAAATTTGAAGAGTTTATTCGTGGAACAATTGAAGAAGCGATTGAGTGGACGAAGCAAAATGAAGTTCGTGGTGAGTTTTGTATTTTAGTAGCAGGTTCAACAGAAGAACCTACTCAAGAAGAACAATGGTGGGAAGCTATTTCAGTATATAATCATATTGAACATTATATAAATGAAAAAGGTATGAATTCAAAAGAAGCGATTAAAACAGTTGCTAAAGACCGAGATTTGTCGAAACGTGATGTATATCAAATCTATCATGTTGATAAAAAATAAGCTTCTCATAATTGAGAAGCTTATTTTGCTGTTTCGATATAATCTTGAAGTTCGTTTAAGACCTGTTCAGCGCCTTCTTTACTTAAGATAATTTTACCTTCAGCTAAAGATAGGTTACCATCAGATACTTCACCAGTTACTTGGCAAGTCATGTTTGGTTTATATTTCTTTAAGATGATTTTTTCTTCATCCACGTAGATTTCAAGAGCATCCTTTTCTGCAATACCTAAAGTACGGCGTAATTCGATTGGAATTACTACACGACCTAATTCATCAACTTTACGAACGATACCAGTAGATTTCATAATTCTTTTCCTCCTAAATAAATAGTTTATAAGTTTCGAGTCTATTTTTTGATTCGTCATTTTTCGACAAAATACCCTATGGACATATGATACCAATCATTTACATTTCCGTCAATTCTTAAATTCTATATTTTTAAAAAAGATTTATAGATTTTTATACTTCTTATATATAATAGAATGTGAGTCATTTCTATAATTGTTTCGTATTATTTTTTATAATATTTATACTTTTCGGAAAAAATATTGTATATTTTTTTTGAATATGAGTAATAGATGATAAAGATATCGAGCATTAACTCGTTTTTATATGTGAGTTTTTGATATACTGTTTATAAATACATATGAGGTTATTCGGGAGGTCCAAAACGATGAAAGAGGAAAATAAGTCCTTTTATATTACTACCCCAATTTATTATCCAAGTGGAAAGTTACACATTGGACATGCTTATACGACAGTAGCAGGAGATGCGATGGCACGATATAAGCGTATGCAAGGATACAATGTTCATTATTTAACAGGAACTGATGAGCATGGACAGAAGATCCAAAAGAAAGCAGAAGAACTAAATGTTACACCACAAGCATATGTGGATAACATTGTATCAGGGATTAAAGAACTTTGGGAGAAGATGGATATCTCTTATGATGATTTTATTCGTACAACTGAAGATCGTCATAAAGATGTTGTTGAGAAAATCTTCAAGCAGCTAGTAGATCAAGGTGATATTTATCTTGATGAATATGAAGGTTGGTATTCTGTACAAGATGAAACATTCTATACAGCGCATCAATTAGTAGATCCAATTATGGAAGGTGACAAAGTAGTTGGTGGGAAAAGCCCAGATAGTGGTCACGCTGTAGAACTTGTTCGCGAAGAATCGTATTTCTTTAGAATGGGTAAATATGTAGACCGACTATTAAAGTTCTATGAAGATAACCCTCATTTCATTCAGCCGGAGTCCCGTAAAAATGAAATGATTAATAACTTCATTAAACCAGGATTAGAAGATTTAGCTGTTTCTCGTACTTCATTTGACTGGGGAGTTCGTGTTCCAGGTAACCCAAAACACGTTATTTACGTATGGGTAGATGCGTTGTCTAATTACATTACTGCATTAGGATATGGAACAGAAAATGAAGAGAAGTATAAAAAATTCTGGCCAGCAGATGTCCATTTAGTTGGGAAAGAAATCGTTCGTTTCCATACAATTTATTGGCCAATTATTTTAATGGCTTTAGATTTACCACTTCCGAAGAAAGTCTTTGCTCATGGCTGGATTTTAATGAAGGATGGAAAAATGAGTAAGTCAAAAGGAAACGTAGTAGATCCAGTTACACTAATTGATCGTTACGGATTAGATGCATTGCGTTACTACTTACTTCGTGAAGTTCCATTTGGATCTGATGGAGTATTCACACCAGAAGGATTTGTTGAACGAATCAACTTTGATTTAGCGAATGATTTAGGGAACTTATTAAATCGTACAGTAGCTATGATTGATAAATACTTTAATGGGGAAATCCCTGCATTTAAAGCAAATGTAACTGAGTTCGATGAAACGCTAGTGACATTTGCCAAAGATACATTGAAAAAAGTAGAAGAGGCAATGGAGAATATGGAGTTCTCTGTAGCGTTAAGTTCCATTTGGCAATTAGTTAGCCGTACGAACAAATATATTGATGAAACGCAGCCATGGGTATTAGCGAAGGATGAGAATGATCGTGAAAAACTTGCGTCTGTAATGGCCCACTTAGCTGAGGTACTTCGTCAAACAGGTATTATGCTTATGCCATTCCTAACAGTAGCACCAAGTAAGATGTTTGCTCAACTTGGGCTTACTGAAGAGGCGCATAAATCTTGGGAAAGCCTATCTACAATTGGATGTATTCCAGCTGGAACAAAAGTAGAAAAAGGAAACCCTATTTTCCCTCGTTTGGAAATGGAAGTAGAAGTGGGGTATATTAAAGAACAAATGCAAGGTTCTGCTCCTAAAGTAGAAGAGAAAAAAGCAGAAGAACCAAAGGCAGAAGAAATTACAATTGATGATTTCTTTAAAGTAGAATTACGAGTAGCTGAAGTAATATCTGCTGAACCTGTGAAAAAAGCAGATAAGTTGTTAAAAATTCAGCTTGATTTAGGTACAGAGAAGCGTCAAGTGGTTTCTGGGATTGCTAAATTCTATTCCCCAGAAGAACTAAAAGGTAAAAAGGTTATTTGTGTAACGAATTTAAAACCTGTAAAATTACGTGGTGAATTATCACAAGGTATGATTTTAGCAGGTGAAGAGAATGGCGTATTGTCATTAGCATCAATTGACCAAAATTTACCAAACGGTACAAAAATCAAGTAATTGAGACAAGAAAAGAGATGTTTCACGTGTAACATTGGTGAAGCGTCTTTTTTCTTTTTACATTCCCTTTTTTTGCATTAAAATTGTAGTATTGTTATCGTTAAGTTAGAAAGAGCGTAGTTTTCTATGAGAGAATTGATTTCAATATAAAAGGAGCTATTTATTATGTTGTTTGATACACATTCACATTTAAATGCAGAGCAATTTGAAGAAGATTTACAAGAAGTTATCGCGAGGATGAAAGAAGCGGGAGTTACCTATACAGTTGTTGTTGGATTTGATGAAGTAACGATAAAGAAAGCAATTGAATTAGCGGAGGCTTATGATTTTATTTACGCTGCAGTTGGATGGCATCCCGTTGATGCAATCGACATGAATGAAGAACATTTAGCTTGGTTAGAAGAATTAGCTGCTCACCCTAAAGTAGTTGCCATTGGAGAAATGGGATTAGATTATCACTGGGATAAGTCTCCAAAAGAAATACAGAAGGAAGTATTCCGTAAACAAATTGCATTAGCAAAAAAGGTGAAATTACCGATTATTATACATAACCGCGATGCAACTCAAGATATTGTTGATATCCTAGAGGAAGAGAATGCAGCTGAAGTAGGAGGCATTATGCATTGCTTTAGCGGTAGTGTAGAAGTAGCGCAGCGATGTGTCGATATGAACTTTTTAATTTCATTAGGTGGGCCAGTAACATTTAAAAATGCCAAGAAACCGAAAGAAGTTGCTATGGAGATTCCGTTAGAAAAATTATTGATAGAGACAGATTGTCCATATTTAACACCACACCCATTTCGAGGGAAACGAAATGAACCGAGTTATGTAAAACTGGTAGCAGAAGAAATTGCGAATTTAAAAGGAATTTCTTATGAGGAAGTAGCACAAACAACAACAAAGAATGCCAAAGCCTTATTTGGTGTTGAATAAAAAAGAATGGGGAGTCCCATTCTTTTTTTGTTTTTTGAGAAGAGAGATAATAGAAATGATAAGAACCCACTATTTACTCATAACATAAGTGTAGAAATATTGCGGATAAATTAAGATAGAGATAGAAGTGTTACAATAAGGGGAGTGAACAAAGATTTTTCTCTTCTACTTTTTAAAATGTAAGATTGGGAAAATAATAATGGAAAAGTCGTCATTTTTTTGTTTTACTAAGTAGAGATGAAACGAGTGTGGAGGCAAGCATGAAAATTAAAGAGATTATCGTTGTAGAAGGTAAAGATGATACAGTTGCGATTAAACGTGCTGTTGATGGAGATACAATCGAAACGAACGGTTCAGCAATCGGTGATCATGTTATTGAGCGAGTGAAATTAGCGCAGCAAAAACGAGGCGTTATTATTTTCACAGATCCAGATTATCCTGGAGAGCGTATTCGAAAGATTATTTCTGACAAGGTTCCTGGATGTAAGCATGCTTTTTTACCGAAGGAAGAAGCACTTGCGAAAAGGAAGAAAGGCGTTGGAATCGAACATGCTTCTAATGAGTCGATTCGCCGTGCTTTAGAGAATATACATGAAGAAATGGAAGCTTACACAAGTGAAATTAGTTGGAGTGATCTAGTCGATGCGGGCTTAGTGGGCGGAGAAATGGCAAAGAGTCGCAGAGAAAGAGTGGGTAAGCTATTAAAGATTGGTTATACAAACGCAAAACAGTTACATAAACGTTTACAAATGTTTCAAGTTTCAAAGGAATCATTTGCAGAAGCTTATAAGCAAGTAATACAGGAGGAAAAAAAATGAAGGATATCGCAACACCAAATCGTACGAAAGACATTGTTGAAAAGTATGGATTTTCATTCAAAAAAAGTTTAGGACAAAATTTTTTAATTGATACAAATGTATTAAATCGTATCGTTGATCACGCAGAAATCGGTTCAGAAAGTGGCGCAATTGAAATTGGACCAGGTATCGGTGCGTTAACAGAGCAATTGGCGAAGCGTGCTAAAAAAGTAGTGGCTTTTGAAATTGATCAGAGATTATTACCAATTTTAGACGAGACGTTAGCTCCATATAGCAACGTTACAGTTATAAATAAAGATGTACTAAAAGCAGATGTACATGAAGTGTTTAGTGAGCAATTTGAAGAAGGGCAAGATGTAATGGTAGTAGCTAACTTACCATACTATATTACAACGCCAATTTTATTTAAATTGCTTGAAGAAAAATTACCGGTTCGTGGATTTGTTGTTATGATGCAAAAAGAAGTTGGGGATCGTTTAGCTGCTAAACCAGGAACGAAAGAGTATGGTTCTTTATCAATTGCCATTCAGTATTATACAGAGGTAGAAACAGTTATGACTGTACCGCGTACAGTGTTTGTGCCACAACCAAATGTTGATTCTGCGATTATCCGTCTTCTAAAGCGTCCTAAACCAGTTGTAGAAGTGACAGATGAAACTTTCTTCTTTGAAGTAGTACGAGCAAGTTTCGCACAGCGTCGTAAAACTTTAATGAATAACTTATCAAATAATTTAAATGGTTTCCCGAAAGATAAAGAGCTGTTGGATCGAATTTTAACAGAGGTAGGAATTGATCCGAAGCGAAGAGGCGAAACGCTATCTATCGAAGAGTTTGCAACATTAAGTAATGCATTAATTCTTCATAAATTGTCATAAGAATATGAAAGGGACAGTTCAACTTGAGCTGTCCCTTTTGTCACCTTTCCTTTCCTAAATTCATACTTTAAAAACAGGTAAGATGGCCTAACGAGTTTGGAGGTAGGAGAATGGCTTTACATGTTGGAGAATTAGTTGAACGATATTCTCATAATAGGGATATTCTTTTTCGTATTATAGAAATAAAAGGCGATATGGCAATATTATTTGGAGAGGAAATTAGACTTGTGGCGGATGCACCACTTGCAGATTTAGTTAGTATAGATCAACGAGAACATAAAAATAGAGTGAAGCGTGAAAAAGAAACGATGGAGCGTACTTACCGGTTGTTTCAGCAAGATTACGTGTTGATGAAACAAAGACATGAACATAATTCAACTGGTGGATATACAAGTGAAGTGAATTATTTTCAAATGCCAGGGCGTGTATTGCATATAGATGGAGATCCTTTATATTTGCGCAAGTGCTTAGATTTATATAATAAAATAGGCGTTCCTGTTCAAGGTATTCATTGTAAGGAAACGGAGATGCATGAAAAGGTAGTAGACTTAATAGATCATTTTCGCCCAGACATTTTAGTTATTACAGGACATGATGCCTATACAAAGTCAAAAGGAGTTATGGGAGATTTGGCAGCATATAGACATTCTAGACATTTTGTACAGGCTGTTCGAGAAGTGCGGAAAAAGTATCCATCATTAGATCAACTCGTTATTTTTGCTGGGGCTTGTCAATCACACTTTGAGGCGTTGATTCGAGCAGGTGCTAATTTTGCTAGTTCACCGTCTAGAATTAATATTCATGCTCTAGATCCGGTATATGTAGTTGGCAAAGTTAGTTTCACCTCATTTATGGAAAGAGTCAATGTATGGGACGTTGTGCGTAATACAATTACTGGTGAAAAGGGACTAGGAGGAATTGAAACAAGAGGGATTTTACGAACGGGATTACCCTTTCAACATTATGATGAATGAGCAAGGTACATACGTATCTTGCTTTTTTATGTGGAAATGATTTAAATGAATCTGGATAAAAAGCGACAAGAATGTGCAGACTATACAATGATACTTGTACAATATAGTATTTCTTCTATCTATTCGAACGCATGATGCTTTTATAATGATATTGTCTGTAAATTGCGGTTAATAATTGGGATAGATATATCGTGTTTTAAGTGTTCAATCTAAATTACAGCGAGGTGTAGCAAGGTATATGTCAAAACGTTTAGATGAAATTAAAAGCGAATTAGATCACCATCTTGGACAGCGACTTGTGTTAAAGGCAAATAGCGGAAGAAGAAAAACTGTGGAGCAATCGGGTGTACTTGCAGAAACGTATCGTTCTGTGTTTGTTGTCCAGTTAGATCAGCAAGAAGATGCATTGCAACGTGTATCTTATAGTTATGCAGATGTTTTAACAGAGACAGTAGAGTTAACATTTTACGATGAACCTCATAATGAAGCATTTTATAATTAATGTGTTACTTGTTACATATATTCCCACAAATGAAAAGCTATATTATTTTGCATACTAATTATACCGTAGCAAAATAAGGAGGGACTCTGCATTGAGTAGACGAAGAGGAGTCATGTCAAATCAATTTAAAGAAGAGCTTGCAAAAGAGCTTGGCTTTTATGATGTTGTTCAGAAAGAAGGATGGGGCGGAATTCGTGCGAAAGATGCTGGTAATATGGTGAAACGTGCTATAGAAATTGCAGAACAGCAATTAATGAAGCAAAACCAGTAGTTGTAAGATACTTTCTATGCTGCGGTAGCCGAGGAGAGATTCCTCGGCTTTTTGCACGCTAAAAGGTGCCATCATTTGACATAAGTAGTTTCATTCTGAATGCTTTTCGTTATAATTAGGGAAGTTTCATCGTCTTACTATAAATTTATGGTAAAATAAACGATAAAAGATTGAGTACATAGAGTGGGTGAATAGATTGAAGCTACTAGTGAAAGCACCAGCAAAGATTAATCTGTCGTTAGATGTACTGGGAAAAAGACAAGATGGATATCATGAAGTGAAAATGATTATGACAACAATCGACTTAGCAGATCGTTTAGAGCTAATGGAATTAGCAGAAGACCGTATTGAAATTTTGTCCCATAATCGGTATGTCCCAGACGACCAACGCAACTTAGCTTATCAAGCAGCGAAATTATTAAAAGAGAAGTTTAATGTGAAAAAAGGTGTATCTATTACTATTGAAAAAACGATTCCAGTAGCAGCTGGATTAGCAGGTGGAAGTAGTGATGCAGCAGCGACATTACGCGGCCTTAATAAGTTATGGGATTTAGGGCTTACAATTAAGGAATTAGCAGAGCTTGGCGCAGAAATTGGATCAGATGTATCGTTCTGTGTATATGGCGGAACTGCAATTGCCACTGGAAGAGGAGAAAAAATTGAACATATAAAGACTCCACCTTCTTGTTGGGTTATTTTAGCAAAGCCCCACATCGGTGTATCTACTGCTGATGTGTATGGAAATTTAAAATTAAATCGTGTTACACATCCAAATGTAGATAAAATGGTTGAAGTTATTAATGACGGGGACTATAAAGGAATTTGTGATACTGTTGGCAATATTTTAGAAGATGTGACGTTTGTGATGCATCCTGAGGTTGCACGTATTAAGGCGCAGATGAAACGATTCGGTGCGGATGCCGTATTAATGAGTGGAAGTGGCCCAACTGTATTTGGTCTTGTACACCATGATTCGCGAATGCATCGTATATATAACGGTTTAAAAGGATTTTGCGAACAAGTATATGCAGTTCGTTTATTAGGAGAGCGAGAAACGCTTGAATAAAGACGTATAATACGTTATGATTTGTTTAGAATATTCGTGATTTGAGGTGAGAGTATGAAAATTAGACGAAGTACAAGATTGGTCGATCTGACTTATTACTTGCTACAAAATCCTCGTCAGCTAGTTTCCCTCACTTTTTTTGCTGAAAGGTATCAATCGGCTAAATCTTCCATTAGTGAAGATCTAGTTATTATTAAGCAAACGTTTGAACAACAAGGGGTCGGCACATTGCAAACGATACCAGGAGCAGCAGGAGGAGTGAAATATATTCCCTATATAAGTGAAGAAGAGGCGAATCTGATTATTAATGAGCTTTGTAGCTTATTTGAAAAACCAGACCGTATTTTGCCTGGCGGTTACTTATATATGACGGATCTTTTAAGTAATCCTCGCCAAATTAATGGTGCAGGTCGTTTATTTGCTTCTGTTTTTGCTAGGCAACCAATTGATGCGGTTATGACGGTAGCGACAAAAGGAATTCCGCTTGCTTATGCAGTAGCGAACTACTTAGATGTACCGGTAGTAATTGCGAGAAAAGATAATAAGGTAACAGAAGGACCCACTGTTAGTATTAACTATGTATCAGGTTCCTCTAAGCGAATCCAAACGATGACTTTAGCAAAGCGTAGCCTTCCAGAAGGATCCAATGTTTTAATTATTGATGACTTTATGAAAGCTGGCGGAACCATTCAAGGCATGATGAGCATGCTAGAAGAGTTTAAAGCTAATGTTGTTGGAATTGGCGTATTAGTAGAGTCCACGGATATTGAAGAAAGACTTATTAATAACTTTGTATCATTAATTCGTCTGTCAGAAGTTGATGTGAAAGAAAAAGCGATTCAAGTGGAAAAGGGAAATTATTCACTTGCACCATTTGATAAAGGGCTTGTAGAGGCTGAGTAAAAAGGTAAAGCAGATAGCTTTACCTTTTTTTATTCCTATTTATAAATTACAAAATAGATGGACAAACTGCCTTTGGTACACTATTTTTAAAGAGTAAAAATAAATAATAAAAGGGTGAAAAGTATGAAAGTTGTTCAAACAAGCAAAGCACCACAGGCAATCGGACCATATTCACAAGGGATTATTGTAAATAATATGTTCTATAGTTCAGGACAAATTCCGTTAACGGCAAGTGGAGAACTTATAACAGGAGATGTAACAGTACAAACAGAGCAAGTATTTGAAAATTTACAAGCGGTATTAGCAGAAGCAGGTGCTTCATTTGATACAGTGGTAAAAACAACAGTATTCTTAAAGGATATGGATGATTTTAATGCTGTTAATGAAGTATACGGTTCTTATTTCTCTACTCATAAACCAGCGCGTTCTTGTGTACAAGTAGCAAAATTACCGAAAGATGTTTCTGTTGAAATCGAAGTAATTGCCCTAGTTAAGTAACTCTTTGTAAGCGATAACCTCTACTAATCCTTATATTCAACTAACTTAAAAATTTTTATCTTAAAAATTTTTAAAAAATTAAAGGGAAAATAGAAATTTTGTGGAATTTATACAAATATATCGCTTATTTAGAAAAGGGTGGTGAACACAAGATGGAAGTGACTGACGTAAGATTACGCCGCGTAAACACAGAAGGCCGCATGAGAGCAATTGCCTCTATTACTCTAGACCATGAATTTGTTGTTCATGATATTCGTGTAATTGATGGTAATAATGGATTATTTGTAGCAATGCCAAGTAAACGTACTCCAGATGGAGAATTCCGTGACATTGCACATCCAATTAATTCTAATACACGCTCTAAAATTCAAGATGCGGTTTTAACAGAGTATCATCGTTTAGGCGAGTTAGAAGAGGTTGAGTTTGAAGAAGCAGGCGCTTCGTAAAATTCGAATGAAAAGGGCTTTTGAAAGAAAGTCTTATAATTTTGTAGCAAACTCCTGTAAGCATTTACAGGAGTTTGTTTTTTTTTGAATAATACACGTTTCTAATTATAAAAATTCATATTTTGAAAAAATAAAGATGAAAAACTTCTAATTTTTTCAAAATCATTTAAAATAGTATAGCTTATTCCTTAAAAAAGATACTAAAGAGTAAAACATCTTATAAGAATTATGGTAAAATTTAATAGTTATAATGTGTTTCTTGAAATATATGATGATTTAGGATAATATCGTTAATGGATAAATAGGTTGCGATGGAGGGTCTATATGTCAAACAGATTTGCAGTGATTCTAGCTGCAGGTAAAGGCACACGTATGAAGTCCAAGCTATACAAAGTGCTGCATCCTGTATGTGGAAAACCAATGGTACAACATGTAGTCAATGAAGTATCTCAATTAGGATTGCAGAAACTTGTAACAGTCGTTGGACATGGTGCTGAAAAGGTACAAGAACAGCTAGGAAATGTAAGTGAGTTTGCATTACAAGCAGAACAACTTGGTACAGCTCATGCTGTCGATCAAGCTGCAAGTGTACTTGCAAATGAAGAAGGAACAACTTTAGTTATTTGTGGTGATACACCTCTAATAACTGCTGAAACGATGGAAGCATTGCTTCAGCAACACGAAGAAGCGGGAGCAATGGCGACGGTACTAACAGCGTACATAGAAGAGCCTGCTGGATATGGCCGTATCGTTCGTAATGAGAATGGTCATGTTGAAAAGATTGTTGAGCATAAGGATGCAAATGAAAAAGAATTAGCTATTAAAGAAATCAATACAGGTACGTATTGTTTTGATAATAAAGCTTTATTTGCTTCACTTTCTAAAGTTTCAAATGATAATGTACAGGGCGAATATTACCTTCCGGACGTTATTGAAATTTTAAAAAATGAGGGTCATATTGTATCAGCTTATCAAACAGAGCACTTCGATGAAACGTTAGGTGTTAACGACAGAGTCGCTCTATCGCAAGCGGAAATTATTATGAAAAATCGTATCAACCGAAAGAACATGGTAAATGGTGTTACAATTATTGATCCAAGTAACACATACATTTCTGCGGATGCAATTATTGGTAGTGATACAGTTCTTCACCCAGGAACGGTTATTGAGGGTAACACTGTAATTGGTTCGGATTGTGAAATTGGACCGCATACAGTAATTCGCGATAGTGAAATTGGAGATCGTACGGTAATTCGTCAATCTACTGTACATGACAGCAAACTTGGTACAGAAGTATCGGTTGGTCCATTTGCACATATTCGCCCAGATTCAGTTATTGGAGATGAAGTGCGCGTTGGAAACTTCGTAGAAATCAAAAAAACTGTTTTTGGTAATAGAAGTAAAGCTTCACACTTAAGTTATATCGGGGATGCACAAGTTGGAGAAGACGTGAATCTTGGTTGTGGTTCAATTACGGTGAACTACGACGGCAAGAATAAATTTAAAACTGTAATTGGTAACGGGGTATTTATTGGATGTAATTCAAACCTTGTTGCTCCTGTAACAGTTGAAGATGGTGCTTATGTGGCAGCAGGCTCTACAATAACAGAGAATGTTCCATCAAAAGCATTATCAGTAGCACGTGCACGTCAAGTTAACAAAGAAGACTATGTTGATCAATTGCTGAATAAGAAAAAATCATAATGTGGAGGGTTAATCTAGATGTCGACTCAATATCTAAATTCTAATTTGAAAGTATTCTCTTTAAACTCTAATAAGGAACTTGCTGAGCAAATCGCAAAGCATATTGGAGTAGGACTAGGAAAATGTTCTGTTGATCGTTTTAGTGATGGAGAAGTTCAAATTAACATTGAAGAAAGTATCCGTGGTTGCGATGTATTCATTATTCAATCTACAAGCTTCCCAGTAAACGAACATATCATGGAATTACTTATTATGATTGATGCATTGAAACGTGCATCTGCAAAAACAATTAATATTGTTATTCCTTACTATGGTTATGCGCGTCAAGACCGTAAAGCGCGTTCTCGTGAACCAATTACATCGAAACTTGTAGCAAACTTGCTTGAAACAGCAGGTGCAACTCGTGTAATCACTCTAGATTTACATGCTCCACAAATTCAAGGATTCTTTGATATCCCGATCGACCACTTAATGGGTGTACCGATTCTTTCAGATTACTTTGAAGCAAAAGGCCTTAAAGATATCGTAATCGTATCTCCTGATCACGGTGGTGTAACGCGTGCTAGAAAAATGGCGGATCGCCTAAAAGCGCCAATCGCTATTATTGATAAGCGTCGTCCTCGTCCGAATGTATCGGAGGTAATGAACATTATCGGTAACATTGAAGGCAAAACAGCAATTTTAATTGATGACATCATTGATACAGCTGGTACAATTACATTAGCGGCAAACGCTCTTGTTGAGAACGGTGCTTCTGAAGTATATGCTTGCTGTACACACCCAGTATTATCTGGCCCAGCAATTGAGCGTATTCAAAATTCGAATATTAAAGAGTTAGTTGTAACGAACTCTATTGTATTACCAGAAGAGAAGAAAATTGATAAAGTACATGAACTTTCAGTTGCTCCATTAATCGGAGAAGCAATCATTCGTGTATACGAAGAAGAATCTGTAAGTGTATTATTCAATTAATTGGATAGAATGAGACGTAACCAAGCTTGGTTACGTCTTTTCGTATCGAAAAAAGAAAGTAGTGGTACAAGAATGAAATTAATAGTAGGACTTGGGAACCCAGGTAGAGAATATGAATTAACAAGGCATAATATTGGATTTATGGCGATTGATGAACTTGCAAAGCGTTGGAGTATTTCTTTGAATGAACAAAAGTTTAAAGGAGTATTTGGCGCTGGCTTTGTTAATGGGGAAAAAGTAATCTTACTAAAGCCACTTACATATATGAATTTATCTGGGGAAAGTATTCGTCCGCTCATGGATTATTATAAAATTGATGTTGAGGACTTCATTGTTATGTACGATGATTTAGATATTCCTGTAGGTAAGTTACGCCTTCGCATGAAAGGTAGTGCGGGTGGACATAATGGTGTGAAATCAACAATTTCACATTTAGGAACACAAGAATTTCAACGTATCCGTATGGGAATCGATCGTCCGAAAAATGGGATGAAAGTAGTGGATTACGTATTAGGACGTTTTACATCTGAAGAAATATCTGGCGTTAATCAATCCATTGAAAATGCAGCAGATGCATGTGAGGAATGGTTAAATAAACCTTTTCTCCAAATCATGAATACTTTTAATAGTTAAGCGCACAATCTGGAATATTTTATTTTGTTTTATCCCATACTAGTAGCAATTGGATATTTAGGAGGCTAGTATGGAAGGTTATTATTACTGTAGACATTGCGGAAGTAATGTGGGCTCCATTATCGCAGAAAAAGTATATAGCGACGTTTTGTTTCAACTAACAGAGCAAGAAGTAGTGGATATGATTCATTTTCATGAGAATGGAAATATATATATAAAAACGATTTGCGAATCGTGTCAAGAAACGCTCGCATCTTATCCTGAGTATTATGAATATGAAAAATTTCTGCAATAAAATGTTGTCGCTTTGGCATGTCCAAAGCATTTTTCTGTTTTCTTTTTCCAAAATATTTGCATAAAATATAGTAACTTGCTCTTTATGTTGAGAGGAGTTTTGAAAATGATAGGTTTATTAGAGCAATTTTATAAAAATGAAGAAATACAATCGGTTATTAATGGGCTAGAAGATGGGTTGAAAGAACAACTTGTATCGGGTATGGCAACATCCTCTCGTTCATTATTAATGGCAGCTTTATATAAAAAAACAAAGCAATCACAACTTATTGTGACGCACAATTTATACCAAGCACAAAAAGTACATGAAGATTTAGTGGCGTTACTTGGTGAAAAAGATGTTTGGCTATATCCGGTAAATGAATTGATAGCATCGGAAGTTGGTGTTGCAAGTCCAGAATTGAAGGCGCAGCGTATTGAAGTGTTAAATCGCTTAGCGGCGGGAGAGAATGGGATTATTGTAGCGCCAGTTGCAGGGCTGCGTAGGTTTTTACCAATAAAAGAATTATGGAAGCAAAGGCAAATTGAAATCAATCTAGGGCAAGAGATTGATTTAGATGCGCTCTTGCATACCTTACATCATATTGGCTACGAGCGTAAGTCGATGGTAGAAGCTCCAGGAGAGTTTAGTTTGCGCGGGGGAATATTAGATATTTACCCATTAACTGAAGAATTACCATTTCGTATTGAATTCTTTGATACACAGGTTGATTCTATTCGATTATTTGATGTGGAAGAACAGCGCTCTCAAGATAAAAGGGAAAGTGTTCGGTTTGGTCCGGCAACAGAGTTTTTATTTTCACAGGAAGAATTGAAATCGGGAATTAAGCGTCTTGAAGAAGGTTTGACTAAGACGATGCAAAAGCTTTCCGATGATAAATTAAAGACTGCTGTGCTTGAGACAGTTAGTCATGAAATTGAAATGTTGAAAAACGGGCAAAGTATAGAACAAATGTTTAAATATTTATCTATTTTCTATAAAGAACCTGCTAGTCTGATAGATTATTTACCAGAAAACGGTGTTGTAATTTTAGATGAGATTTCCCGTATTCAAGAAACAGCATCACATCTTGAAACCGAAGAAGCGGAATGGTATATCTCACTTCTTGGCGAAGGAACAATTATTCAGGATTTATCTTTCTCCCACTCATTTGAGGAATTTCTTCATAATAAAAAAAGAAGTTTTGTATATTTAACGTTATTCTTACGCCATATAGCACACACACATCCTCAAAACATTGTGAATGTGACATGTAAAACGATGCAAGATTTCCACGGACAGATGCAGTTGTTAAAAACTGAAATTGATAGATGGAATGAAGGGCATTTTACGACCGTTGTGCTTGGAACAGATGAGGAACGCGTAAAAAAACTACAACATATTTTAAGTGATTATGATATTGATGCAGATATTGTAGAGGCCACAGATGTCTTATTGCCTGGAAGGTTACAAATTGCTGTAGGTGATTTACATGCAGGCTTTGAAATGCCGATGCAAAAGTTTGTTGTCATTACTGAAAAAGAGCTTTTTCATAAGAAGGTTAAAAAATCACAACGTAAGCAAAAGTTATCTAACGCTGAACGTATTAAAAGTTATTCGGAATTAAAAGTTGGAGACCATGTAGTTCATGTAAATCATGGTATAGGTAAATTTTTAGGTATTGAGACATTAGAGATTAATGGTGTTCATAAAGATTATTTAAATATTAAATATCAAGGTAATGATAAGTTATACGTTCCAATTGAACAAATTGATCAAGTGCAAAAATACGTAGGGTCTGAAGGTAAGGATCCAAAAGTTTATAAATTAGGCGGAAATGATTGGAAGAAGGTCAAAACGAAAGTTGAAAAATCTGTACAAGACATTGCAGATGATCTAATTAAATTATATGCCGAGCGTGAAGCTTCGAAAGGTTATGCATATACACCAGATACGGCAGAACAACAGGAATTTGAATCCTCTTTCCCATATCAAGAGACAGAGGATCAATTACGTTCTATTGAAGAGATTAAGAAAGATATGGAACGCGGACGTCCGATGGATAGGCTTCTTTGTGGCGACGTAGGATATGGAAAGACTGAAGTAGCTATTCGTGCGGCATTTAAAGCAATTATGGATGAAAAACAAGTTGCGATTTTAGTACCGACAACAATCCTTGCACAACAACACTATGAAACAATTCGAGAGCGTTTTCAAGATTACCCGATTAATATAGGGTTACTAAGTAGATTCCGCACACGAAAACAACAAAATGAAACGATTAAAGGTTTAAAAGATGGAACGGTGGATATTGTAATCGGAACACATCGTATTTTATCTAAAGATGTTACGTATAAAGATTTAGGACTTCTTATTATTGATGAAGAACAAAGATTCGGCGTTACACATAAAGAAAAAATTAAACAATTGAAAGCAAATGTTGACGTGTTAACATTAACGGCAACTCCGATTCCACGTACACTTCATATGTCTATGCTTGGTGTGCGCGATTTATCTGTTATTGAGACACCACCAGAGAATCGTTTCCCAGTACAAACATATGTAGTAGAGTATAATCCAGCGTTAATGAGAGAAGCGATAGAGCGAGAGTTGGCAAGAGGCGGTCAAATTTACTTCCTATATAACCGTGTGGAGGATATTGAAAGAAAAGCAGATGAAATTTCGATGTTAGTTCCAGATGCTCGTGTAACATACGCACATGGGAAAATGAATGAAGGTGAATTAGAGTCTGTTATGCTATCGTTTTTAGAAGGGCAGCATGATGTTCTTGTAAGTACAACAATTATCGAGACGGGTGTAGATATTCCGAATGTAAATACATTAATTGTATTTGATGCAGATCGTATGGGATTATCGCAGTTGTATCAGCTTCGTGGGCGTGTTGGACGTTCTAATCGCGTCGCGTATGCCTACTTTGCATACAAACGTGATAAAGTGTTATCGGAAGTTGCAGAGAGGCGTCTGCAGGCAATTAAAGAGTTTACAGAGCTTGGATCTGGTTTCAAAATTGCGATGAGAGACTTATCAATTCGTGGTGCGGGTAATTTGTTAGGGGCAGAACAACATGGATTTATTGATTCTGTCGGATTTGATCTATATTCTCAAATGTTAAAAGATGCAATTGAGCAACGTAGAGGGACAGATGGAGTTGAAAATACCGTTAATGTTGAAATTGATTTAGAAGTAGACGCATATTTACCGGATGCGTATATTTCAGATAGTAAACAAAAAATTATGATGTATAAACAATTTAGAGGTATTTCTGCAATTGAAGATATTGAAGAGTTGCAGGAAGAGATGATCGACAGATTTGGTGATTATCCACAAGAAGTTGGTTATTTATTACAAATTGCAAACATTAAAGTGTTGGCGATGAAAGAACAAATTGAGTTAATTAAGCAAAATAAGTTTGAAGTAACATTCCTGTTTTCTGAACAAGCGAGCCAAAATATAGATGGTGGAAAATTATTCATGCTAGGAAGTAGTTTTGGTCGTATGATCGGTCTTGGTATGGAGGGGTCACAATTGAAAATTGTGATGAAAACGAATGGATTAGAGACATCGAAATGGTTAACAATTGCTGAAAATTTATTAAAAGGCTTACCAGATGTAAAAAAAGAAGTAATAAATGCCTAATATAAGATAAAAAATACAATTCGACGTGCATAGAAGAACTAATGTGTAAAATACTATGTTTAATAGTTGGTGATTTTTACATGAACAGGTAAATTCACCACTTTGATCATCAGTAGAAAGTGAGGCAGCATAGAATGAAAGCAACTGGAATCGTACGTCGAATTGATGATTTAGGCAGGGTAGTAATCCCAAAGGAAATTCGTAGAACTTTACGTATTCGAGAAGGGGACCCACTAGAAATATTTGTTGATCGCGATGGAGAAGTCATTTTAAAGAAATATTCTCCGATTAGTGAACTAGGTAATTTTGCAAAAGAATATACGGAAGCTTTATATGATAGCTTAGGACATAATGTGCTTGTATGCGATCGTGATTCTATTATCGCAGTAGCAGGCGTATCTAAAAAAGAATACTTAAATAAAAGTGTTGGCGATTTAATTGAGAAGACAATGGAAGAGCGCAAGTCTGTAATTATGACAGATGAAAGTGAAATTTCAATTATTGATGGAGTAACAGAAAAAGTCATCTCCTATACAATTGGCCCGATTGTTGCGAATGGGGATCCAATTGGGGCTGTTGTTATCTTCTCTAAAGAGGCTATTATAAGTGAAGTAGAGCATAAGTCAGTAAATACAGCTGCAAGCTTTTTAGCGAAACAAATGGAGCAGTAGTGAAGTGTAATTTCTATAAGTAGCAATCTTTCCTAATTATGATATTTCTATTTGAGAAATTAACTATTTGGAGATATAAGCATTGAATGAAGGTAGCGCTTTGCTACCTTTTTTCATTGAGTATTTTTGCTGTTGAAAGAAGTCAGTGAATGTAAGGAATATGAAGGAGAGACAGTTTTTCTTTGTGATATAATACGAGGGGTGAGAATAGAAAAAGGAGTTTTCTTGTATGGAAGCGAAGAAGTACCAAGCCTTTTGGCGTGGGGCTATTATATTAACAATCGCAAGTTTTGTTACAAAGGTATTAAGCGCTTTTTACCGTATTCCATATCAAAATATAGCGGGTGATGTTGGTTTTTATATTTACCAACAAATTTATCCATTTTATGGATTTTGTTTAATTTTAGCCACTTATGGGTTTCCCATTATTATTTCAAAAATGGTCGCAGAAAGATTAGAACGAGGAAAACAAAAAGAAGCAGAAGAAATTATTTGTGTATCTTTTTGGTTTTTATTAGGAATTGGATTTATAGGTTTTTTCACATTATTCTTTGGGGCCGAAACAATTGCATCGGCTATGGGCGATATACATTTAGATAAGTTATTACGTGTTATTTCGTTTTCATTCCTACTAATGCCATTTTTATCTGTAGCGAGAGGATATTTTCAAGGATTCAATAATATGATGCCGACGGCTGTTTCGCAAGTAATTGAACAAACAATTCGTGTTTCTATTATTGTATTTTTATCACTATTCCTTATTGCTCATGGATTTGATTTATATACAGTTGGTGCGGGTGCTATGCTAGGTTCAATTGCAGGCGGGCTTATTGGGATTATCGTACTTTTACTTTATATGCGTCATGATTTCCATGCTATTTTCTTTAAAAGTTGGAAGAGAATTGGAGGTAAAAAAAGGATTATTCGAATCCTTTTTTGGCAGGGATTAGCGATTTGTGTTAGTAATTTAGTCCTTATTTTTATACAAATGTCGGATTCTATTTCCTTTTATACCTTGCTTATTCGCGCGGGAGAGCAAGTTGAAAATGCAAAGGTACTAAAAGGTGTTTATGATAGAAGTATCCCGCTTATGCAATTAGGTACTGTTGTGACAACTTCTTTCTCATTGTCACTTATTCCTATTATTACAGCGGCGAAAGAAAGAGGAGATCTTTCATTTATTCAAGAAAAGGTAAAATTAGCAATGAAAATAACATTTGTTATTGGATTTGCAGCTGCTATTGGATTAACTTGTATTATTCAACCTACAAATATTATGTTGTTTGAAAATAGTGATGGATCAGATGTGTTATCGATTTTATCTTTATCTATTTTATTTAGTTCATTGTCAATTACAACTGCTTCTATTTTGCAAGGAGTGGGACAAACATTAAAACCAGCAATATTCGTTGTATTTGGAGGTTGTTTGAAGTTAGTTTTAAACTATATATTAATGCCGTATTTTGGTGTAAAGGGAGCTGCAATTGCAACTTTAGTTGCGCTTATTGTAATTGCCTTGCTAAATAGTGTGTTACTTATGCGAGCTGTATCGGAGCCGCTTATTGATAGGCGGAATATGTTAGGTGTGGCTATTAGTGGTATCGGTATGGGGTTTGTATTAATAATCTTTATGCGTATATTGCGAATGTCTGGATTAGTAATTGATACAGGACATAGAGGGATTGCGACGCTTGAAGCGCTGTTAGGTGTAGCTATCGGTGGATTAGCATATATGTTTTTAATTTTAAAATTACGTGTATTTACAAAAGAAGAATTAGGAACCGTTATGAAACAAGAGAAAAAAGAAGGTTCATTGAAGAAGAGTGGATAGAGGTGACTGGTTGTGAGTGGAATTATTACTATTTTAGGATTAGGTGCTGGTGAGTTAGATCAGTTAACGATGGGTGTATATCGAAAGATAAAAGAATCGGAACATATGTTCGTTAGAACGAAGGAACATCCAGTTATAGAAGAATTGGAGAAAGAAGCTATAAAGTATACGGCCTTTGATAATGTATATGAGGCACATGATACATTTGAAATCGTATATGAAACAATCGCGAATACATTGCTAGAACAGGCTAAAGGCGCAGAAATTATTTATGCTGTTCCAGGTCATCCGCTTGTAGCAGAAAGAACAGTTCAGCTACTTTTGGAAAAAGGAGAAGTAGCAAATATTGAAGTGCGAATTGAAGGTGGACAAAGTTTCCTTGATCCGATGTTTGCAAGTCTAAAAATTGATCCGATTGAAGGGTTCCAATTAATTGATGCTACATCATTTGAAAGAGGACAATTAGAATTACGTCAACATTTAATCTTTTGCCAAGTGTATGATGCGTTCGTTGCTTCAGATGTGAAACTGATGTTAATGGAGATGTTGCCAGATGATTATGAAGTGTATATCGTAACAGCTGCAGGAACTTCATTTGAGCAAGTAAAAAAGGTACCGTTATACATGTTAGATCATGAAACGGAGTTAAATAATTTAACGAGTGTATATGTACCCCCGGTTAAGGAACGTGCGTCTTTGTATCAGCAGTTTGATGTGCTTAGAGCAATTATTGCGGAACTGCGTGGACCGAATGGTTGCCCGTGGGATAAAAAACAAACTCATCAATCTTTAAAGAAATACTTAATTGAAGAAGCATATGAAGTGCTAGAAGCAATTGATGAAGAGGATGATGATCATTTAGTAGAAGAACTGGGTGATATATTATTACAAGTTATGCTTCATGCTCAAATTGGAGAGGATGAAGGTTGGTTCTCTATAGATGATATTATTCGGACTTTAGCTGAGAAAATGGTTCGTCGTCATCCGCATGTGTTTGGGAATACGGATGTAAATAATGCTGATGAAGTGATTGCAAATTGGGAAGAAATTAAAAAACAAGAAAAGGGATTCGTGAAAGAATCTGTTTTAGAGGGTATTCCAAAAAGCTTGCCACAGCTAATGCGTGCTTATGAAATTCAGAAGAAAGCTGGAAAGGTTGGATTTGATTGGGTTGATGTGCAGCCGATGATAGAGAAGGCCTTAGAAGAATGGCAAGAATTCCAACAAGAAGTTGTAAACATGGATGAGAAAAAGATGCTAGGTGAATTTGGTGATTTACTATTTGCATTTGTTAATATAGCTCGTCATTATAAATTAGATCCAGAAGAAGCGTTACGTTCAACTAATGAGAAATTTATGGCTCGCTTTTTATACATGGAAGCAAAAGTAGCTGAAATGAATAAGGAAATGCAAGATTTATCATTAGAACAGTTAGATATTTTATGGGAAGAGGCAAAACAAACAGAGCGTTAATAGGGGGATTTGATATGCGTCTAGATAAATTTTTGAAAGTATCACGTTTAATTAAAAGAAGAACATTAGCAAAAGAAGTGTCTGACCAAGGAAGAATTTCGATTAATGGCCAAGTGGCAAAAGCGAGTTCAGATGTGAAGGTAGAGGATGAATTAACAATTCGTTTCGGGCAAAAAATAGTAACTGTGAAAGTAAATGAATTGAAAGAAACAACTAAAAAAGAAGATGCAGCAAACATGTATAGTCTCGTTCGTGAGGAAAAAGTGAAAGCGGAAGAAGGCTTGTTCTAAAATAGGTTAGCCCCTCATACATTACTATTAGCTAGTATAAAGCTATGGGGGGATTTTCGTGAATAATGGTTACTCACCTATGTCTTCTAATCAACAAAATGTTTCTGTAGAGCATGATATTATCATGCGTGGCAGGCGTGTAATCGATATTACTGGTGTAAAGCAAGTAGAGAGTTTTGATAGCGAAGAGTTTTTACTTGAGACTGTAATGGGTTTTTTAACAATTCGTGGTCAAAATTTGCAAATGAAGAATTTAGATGTAGAAAAGGGTGTTGTATCAATTAAAGGGAAAGTTCATGAAATGCTGTATATTGATGAGAACCAAGGGGAGAAAACTAAAGGCTTCTTTAGTAAGTTGTTTAAATGAGCCTAACAATTCAGTTGTATACAATGCTTTCAATGATTGGAATGGGTGCTTGGATTGGTGCTTCTTTAGATACATACCAACGGTTTTTAAAACGCCAAGAGCGTAAACGCTGGCTTGTATTTATACATGATATACTATTTTGGATTGTCCAAGCATTATTCGTTTTTTATGTATTACTGCGTGTAAATGAAGCCGAACTACGTATATATGTATTTTTGGCGTTACTATGTGGTTTTGCAGCATATCAAAGCTTATTGAAAGCACTATACATGAAGATGTTAAATTTTCTCATCTATATTTTTGTACAAACAACACAATTTTTTGTTCGAATTATACAGCTACTCATGATAAAACCTGTTATTATTATAGCACAGCTATTTATTGCATTTATATTATTCTTATTTCGTATACTGCTTTCAATTGGACATGTGTTATGGAAAATGGTGATTTGGATATTACTTTTCATATGGAAAGTTTTTTTCTCGCCTGTTCGGTTTATTGCTTCGCTCATATGGAAACTTCTCCCTAATCGTGTTAAACTTTTTATAATGAAGCATGTAGGGTTCCTGCAATATGTAGCAAAATTGAAGGGACATATCTTCCAATTATGGGTGCGTATAAAAAAGAAGTTAGGGGGACCTCGGAAATGAGGGAACTGAGACAAAGAACAATCGAAAAACAGAGTCCAAATCCTGTTAAAGAACATATAATACAAACGGATGAGAACAGGAAGCGACTTTATCGCCGTTTAGCGGTTTTTCTTGTCTTTGCTTTTACAATTATTGCTAGTATTAGTGTGACGTTTTATCAACAAAACAGTTCCATTAAAGCAAAAGAAGCGAAAGTTAAGGACATGAAAAAAGAACTGGATTCATTAACGAAAAAAGAAAAGAATCTAAAAGATGAAGTTCAAAAGTTGAATGATGAAGAGTACGTTTTAAAGATTGCTAGAAGGGATTATTTCTTCTCCGGAAAAGGGGAGATAATTTTTCCTGTTTCTAAGTAGAGTATGTCTTATTGACACTGTATTTTAGGATTATATATAATAAAGTAAAATTTGACTTTTTAACCACTAAGGAGGAGCATTTTTTTTATGTCAATCGAGGTAGGCAGCAAGTTACAGGGTAAAGTAACAGGTATTACAAATTTTGGGGCTTTTGTGGAGCTGCCAGAAGGCTTAACAGGTCTTGTTCATATTAGTGAAGTTGCTGATAATTATGTGAAAGATATTAACGATCACTTAAAAGTAGGCGACCAAGTAGAAGTAAAAGTTATCAATGTTGAAAAAGATGGCAAAATTGGCCTATCTATTAAGAAAGCGAAAGAACGTGAAAAAACAGAAGGAGATCGTCCACGTGGTGAATACCAACGTGGTGGTGATCAACAACGTTCTGGACGTCCACAACGTAATAATAATCGTTCTTCCAACAGAGATAACCGCGGTGGCGGTAACGAACGAGCTCCAAAAGAAACATTTGAGCAAAAGATGGCACGCTTTTTAAAAGATAGTGAAGATCGTTTAACTTCTTTAAAGCGTAACACAGAATCTAAACGTGGTGGCCGTGGCGCACGTCGCGGATAATAAGTCCGTTTAATTCTTAACATATAGAGAGGTACCCAGAGTGATTACTCGGGTACTTTTTTATGTGAGAGAATATATTTTTAAAAAAGTTTTTGAGATGTGTTGACTTTAAAACATATCTGATGTAAGATACTAATTGTCCGTTAAATACGACGACATGGCGGTGTAGCTCAGCTGGCTAGAGCGTACGGTTCATACCCGTGAGGTCGGGGGTTCGATCCCCTCCGCCGCTATATTTAATTTAACGGCCCGTTGGTCAAGTGGTTAAGACACCGCCCTTTCACGGCGGTAACACGGGTTCGAATCCCGTACGGGTCATCTAAAAAGATCATGCAAATTTGCATGATCTTTTTTTGTTAAATATAAATTAAGACGTACAATACTTCTACAAAATCACCCTATATTTTCTGAACATTCTTTCAACTTTCTTTAAATAAATTAAATACTATGTATATATGTAGATTTATTTCGAATAAAAAGTCGAACGATTATAAAAGTCAAAACTGTTGTTTTGACAAAAATCCCAATAATCATCTTTTATAATAACAGTAATTAAACTATGCAGGTGGTGTTAAAAATATGCCTAAAGCAGGAAGGAATACTATGAACACAAGTGCATTGGCGATGAATGAAAGTCAGCTTGGAACAATAAAGTGGACGAGTAAGTTGCGAATGAAGTTTGAACAAGTTTTCTTTAGATGGGGATTCATTATTGCTGTTATTGGTTTTCTTTTGGGACGAGCATATATATTAACAAACATTTTACCGTTTGCATTGCCGTTTTTTGCTGCTGTTTATGTTATGAAGCGAGATAAAATGCCGCTCGCGTTTTTAGCCCTAATGGGGGGGGCACTTTCAGTTTCAATAGACAATTTATTTTTTACTTTTGCATCTATCTTTACCTTCTTTATTTATAATATCTTCTTTAGTCGGTTTACACGTAAAACTGTTGGACTTGTACCATTCCAAGTATTTATCTCCGCATTAACCGCACATTTAGTTGTTGTATATTTTGCACAGCAAACCGTCACCATGTATGATCTGCTCGTCAGTACGATCGAAGCGGGGCTTAGCTTCGTATTAACGATGATATTTTTACAAAGTGTTCCGCTTTTAGTGGAAAGGAAAGGGAAGCAACAAGCGTTAGAAACAGAAGAAATTGTTTGTTTAATTATATTACTAGCATCTGTTTTAACGGGCACAACGGATTGGTTTGTTTATGATGCTTCTATTCAACATATTTTTACTAGATATTTAGTATTAGTATTTGCCTTTATTGCAGGGGCAGCTACAGGGTCCACAGTAGGAGTTGTCACTGGGTTAATATTAAGTTTAGCGAATGTGGCTAGCTTGTCTCAACTTAGTCTCCTTGCCTTTTCAGGATTGCTTGGGGGATTGTTAAAAGAAGGGAAGCGTATAGGAGTTAGTTTAGGTTTATTAATTGGTACAAGCTTAATTACATTATATGTAGACAAGCAAACAAGTATTGTAACAACTTTAATTGAATCTGGTGTAGCAATTGTTTTCTTCTTATTAACACCGAAGCTTGTTATGGATCGTATTGCTAAATTTATGCCAGGTACACAGGAGCATTCACAAGATCAACAACAATATTTAAGAAGAGTGCGCGATGTTACAGCGAACAAAATCAATCAATTTGCTAATGTATTTGCTGCTTTGTCCAATAGCTTTTCTGTATATGGGTATGTGGAGGAGGAAGATAAAGAAACAGAAGCTGATTTATTTTTAAGTACAATTACTGCAAAAACATGTCAAACATGCTTTAAGAAGGATCAATGTTGGGTAGTTAATTTTGATAAAACATACGATTATATGAAACAAATAATGAGTGAAACAGAAGAAGGAACGCTGCAGCATAATCGGAAGTTAGTTCGTGAATGGGACAAGCATTGTGTGAGAGGGAAGAAAGTAACGGATTTAGTAGCGGGTGAATTAGATCACTTCTATGAGGGGCAGAAATTAAGAAAACAAATGAAGGAAAATCGTAGAATTGTAGCGGAGCAATTACTAGGTGTATCAAAAGTGATGGAGGATTTCGCTAAGGAGATACAACGAGAAAGAGAGAACCATCAAGCACAGGAGGAGCAAATTTTACAAGCGTTTCGTGATTTTGGTGTCGAAGTGGAGCATGTTGATATTTATTGTTTAGATAGAGGAAGTATTGATATTGAAATGTTGATTCCGGCTGCATCTAATGAACACGGGGAATGTGAGAAGTTGGTTGCTCCAATGCTTTCAGATATTTTGAAAGAGAATATCGTCGTTAAGCATGAAGAGAAATCCTCATATCCAAATGGGCACAGTTTAATATCATTTGGTTCAGCGAAGACGTATTCTCTTGATACAGGATTGGCCACAGCTGCAAAAGGTGGTGGGTTTGTTTCAGGTGATTCCTACGCGATGATGGATTTGAGTGTTGGTAAATATGCACTTGCGATTAGTGATGGTATGGGAAATGGACAAAGGGCTCATATGGAGAGTAGGGAAACGGTAAAATTATTACAAAAGATACTTCAATCAGGTATTGATGAAGAAATAGCGATTAAGTCCATCAATTCGATTCTTTCTTTAAGGACGACAGAGGAGATGTATACAACGCTTGACTTGGCTATGGTAGATTTACGGGATGCGAGTGCGAAGTTTTTAAAGATTGGATCGACGCCGAGTTTTGTTAAACGTGGAAATAATATTTTGAAAATTGAGGCAAGTAATTTACCGATGGGAATCATTGAAGATGTTGAAGTTGATGTGGTTGGTGAGCAATTAAAAACGGGTGATCTTCTTATCATGATGAGTGACGGCATTTTTGAGGGAGCGCAACATGTGGAGAATCATGAATTATGGATAAAACGTAAAATTAAAGAACTACAAACAGAGGATCCACAGGAAATTGCTGATATCATTATGGAAGAAGTAATTCGCTCTGGTGATGGTTATATAAATGATGATATGACTATTGTGGTGGCGAAAGTAAAGAAAAATATGCCGAAGTGGGCTACGATTCCAATAGTAGGAATGCAGGCGCAATAAAATAATCAAAAAACCTAGGTAGATGCCTAGGTTTTTTTGATTAAAAAGGTAATGCGATTATTTTGTTAAATATACAGGAGGGATGTAAGATAAAAATGTGGATTTTGTACATCTTTTTTTTGCACAATGTTTGTAAAAGTTGTACCATTATATACAAGGTAACTAATGTTGTTGTTCTTGTTTAATGAAAGGTGATTGCGAAGTTGAAAGATGCATTTGTTGAAAAAGTAGATGACTTTGTAAAGCAGCATGATGTATTAAAGAAACATTCAACAATTGTTGTAGGGGTTTCTGGTGGTCCTGACTCTTTGGCTCTTTTATATTATTTGTTAGAAAAAAGGGCAGAAAAACAGCTCGAAATTGTAGTAGCACATGTGGACCATATGTTTAGAGGTAATGAATCTTATGAGGATTTACAGTTTGTACAGGGTCTTTGCAAAGAGCTAGGAGTTATTTGTGAAACGCTAAGGATTAATGTGTCGCAATATCAACAGCAATATGGAATGAATGCACAAGTTGCAGCTAGAGAATGCAGATATGCATTTTTGGAAAGAATAATGAAGAAATATGATGCGAGATATGTAGCTCTTGGTCACCATGGAGATGATCAAGTAGAGACGATTTTAATGCGCCTTGTACGAGGGAGTACTCCGAAAGGATACGCAGGAATTGCAGTGAAGCGATCTTTTCATAATGGATATTTAATTAGGCCGTTACTTGGGGTAACTAAGGAAGAAATTGTTGATTACTGTAATAAATTAAAAGTTATTCCGCGTATAGATCCGAGTAATAAAAAAGAAGTATATACAAGGAATCGATTACGTAAATATGTCCTTCCTTATTTGAAAGAAGAAAATCCACAAATGCATGAGAAATTTCAAAAATTTAGCGTGCAGATGCAAGAGGATGAGGCTTATTTGCAGGAATTAGCTTTTGAGAAAATGAATAAAGTAATTACAAAAAAAAGCGATAAACAAATTAGCTTATCAATTCCTGCCTTTGAATCCATGTCTATGCCTTTACAAAGAAGAGGGATTCAACTAATATTAAACTATCTTTATGAATATAAGATTCCATCTTCGCTTTCTTCTATACATATTGACAAGGTGATTGAATTTTTTAAGCGGGCACAACCTTCAGGTTCACTAGATTTTCCAGGTGGTTTGAAAATTGTTCGCACATACGAAGAATGTGGTTTTGGATTTAAACAAGAAATTGTTTCTCCTTTTTCGCAAGATTTATCAGTACCTGGGACAATTATATTGCCGAATGGGGATAAACTTGTAACAGAGGTGAGCGAAGATATACCGAGTAACATGAATGAAACAGTATTTGTTGCTAAGTATAATGATATATCGTATCCACTTCGTATTCGGTCTAGGGAAAATGGAGATCGCATGTCAATGCAAGGTATGGATGGTACAAAAAAGATAAAAGCTGTTTTTATCGAAGCGAAAGTACCAAAAGAAAAAAGAGAAGAATGGCCGATCGTTTGTGACGCAAGTGGAAATATTATTTGGGTACCCTTGTTGAAACGATCTGCATTTGCTACTTCGAAAGAGCTAGCAAAGAAGGGTAAATACATGATTATTCACTACAAAAGCAAGGAGTCTTCCGGGAGGATAATGAAATGATGAATCAAGATATCGAAAAAGTATTAATTTCTGAAGAACAAATACAAGAAAAGGTGCACGAACTAGGTGCAGTTATTGCAGAGGATTACAAAAATACAATACCTCTTGCGATTGGTGTACTAAAGGGCGCAATGCCATTTATGGCAGATTTATTAAAGAGAACAGATACATATCTTGAAATGGATTTTATGGCTGTATCTAGCTACGGTCACTCTACAGTTTCGACAGGCGAAGTAAAAATCTTAAAAGATCTTGATACTTCGGTAGAAGGTCGCGATATTTTAATCGTTGAAGATATTATTGATAGCGGTCTTACACTAAGCTATTTAGTGGACCTGTTTAAATATCGTAAAGCGAAATCTGTAAAAATTGTTACGTTATTAGATAAGCCAACAGGCCGTAAGGTTGATCTGAAAGCAGATTATGTTGGATTTACTGTTCCTCATGAATTTGTTGTAGGATATGGATTAGATTATAAAGAGCAGTACCGTAATCTTCCTTATGTAGGAGTATTAAAACCAAGTGTTTACTCAAATTAATTAAATATAGGCGTTACAATTGTATAGGAAATTTTTTCTATGTTACGATTTACTATAGTGTTTATGCCGTGAGAGGAGGTTAGGAATGAATCGTATCTTCCGTAATACCATCTTTTATTTACTGATATTCTTAGTAGTAATTGGAATCGTGAGCTATTTTAATGGTTCGACGCAAAAAACGACATCAGTTAGCTACGATAAATTCATTACTCAACTTGAAAAAGGTGAAGTGCGTAATGTGCAGCTTCAACCGAAAAATGGTGTGTTTGAGGTAAAGGGACAATTCAAAACTTCTAGCCAAGGAGAACAATTTGTTACTTATGCACCAAATACTGAGGAATTACAAAAGAAAATTAATGATAAAGCGCAAGGGGCTGAAGTTAAGTATCAACCAGCAGAAGAAACAAGTGCTTGGGTAACGTTCTTCACTTCTATCATTCCGTTTGTCATTATCTTCATTTTATTCTTCTTCTTATTAAATCAAGCTCAGGGCGGCGGTAGCCGTGTTATGAACTTCGGGAAAAGTAAGGCGAAGCTATACAATGATGAAAAGAAAAAAATTCGTTTCAGAGATGTTGCTGGAGCGGATGAAGAGAAACAAGAACTTGTTGAGGTAGTTGAATTCTTGAAAGACCCTCGTAAGTTCGCTGAAGTTGGTGCCCGTATTCCGAAGGGTGTTCTATTAGTGGGACCTCCAGGTACAGGTAAAACTTTACTAGCACGTGCTGTTGCAGGTGAAGCAGGCGTTCCGTTCTTCTCTATTAGTGGTTCTGACTTCGTAGAGATGTTCGTCGGTGTCGGTGCATCCCGTGTACGTGATTTATTTGAAAATGCAAAGAAAAATGCTCCTTGTATCATTTTCATTGATGAAATTGATGCAGTAGGACGTCAACGTGGCGCGGGTCTTGGCGGTGGTCATGATGAGCGTGAACAAACGTTGAACCAATTGCTTGTTGAAATGGATGGATTCGGTGCAAACGAAGGTATTATTATCATCGCTGCGACAAACCGTCCTGATATTCTTGATCCAGCGTTATTACGTCCAGGTCGTTTTGACCGTCAAATTACAGTAGATCGTCCAGATGTAAATGGTCGTGAAGCTGTACTTAAAGTACACGCTCGTAATAAACCGCTTGATGAGAATGTCAACTTAAGAGCAATTGCAACTCGTACACCAGGATTCTCTGGTGCCGATCTTGAAAACTTATTAAACGAAGCTGCTTTAGTAGCTGCGCGTCAAGATAAGAAGAAAATTGATATGAGTGACATCGATGAAGCGACGGATCGTGTTATTGCAGGTCCAGCTAAGAAAAGTCGTGTTATCTCTGAAAAAGAACGTAATATTGTTGCATTCCATGAGGCTGGTCATACTGTAATTGGTGTTGTCCTTGATGAAGCAGATATCGTTCATAAAGTAACAATTGTCCCTCGTGGTCAAGCTGGTGGGTATGCGGTAATGCTTCCGAAGGAAGATCGTTACTTCATGACAAAACCAGAGTTACTTGATAAAATCACTGGTTTACTTGGTGGTCGAGTAGCTGAGGAGATTGTATTTGGTGAAGCAAGTACAGGTGCTCACAACGACTTCCAACGTGCGACTGGTATTGCAAGACGTATGGTTACAGAATTCGGGATGAGTGATAAGCTTGGACCGATGCAATTTGGTAGCTCACAAGGTGGTCAGGTATTCTTAGGAAGAGACTTCCATTCAGAACAAAACTACAGTGATGCAATCGCGCATGAAATTGATGTGGAAATGCAAATAATTATTAAAGACTGTTATGCTCGTGCGAAACAAATTCTTACTGAAAAACGAGATAAGCTTGATATTATCGCGAAAACGTTACTTGAAGTAGAAACATTAGATGCAGAGCAAATTAATCATTTATATGATTATGGCAGATTACCTGAGCGTCCAACACCTTCAGATGATGTGAAAGTAAACATCAATATGAAGAAAGACGATGAAGATACAGAAGATAAGTAAGAAACGAAGGAGTGACAATAGTCACTCCTTTTTTTTGTGGAATGAATGTAAGTAGCAAAAAAATTAAATGAAACTATTATTAAAAATTGAAATAGAGAGTAATCTTTTTGTACAATGATGAGTATAGAAAAACTGATTATATAAGTATGTGTGATATGATGTTTTTATAAGTTTTATACATACTGCGCAAATGTAGATTAAATAAGATAAGTGGTGAGAATATGATTTTTGTATTGGATGTAGGGAACACAAATGCGGTACTAGGTGTGTTTGAAGAGGGGAAACTTCGTCAGCATTGGCGCATGGAAACAGATCGTCATAAAACAGAAGATGAGTATGGGATGCTTGTAAAGCAGTTACTTGAGCATGAAGGTCTTTCTTTTGAAGATGTGAAAGGTATTATTGTGTCTTCAGTCGTACCGCCAATTATGTTCGCTTTAGAGCGTATGTGTGAAAAGTATTTTAAAATTAAACCGCTTGTAGTGGGGCCTGGGATAAAAACTGGCTTGAATATTAAATATGAAAATCCACGTGAAGTAGGCGCGGACCGAATTGTAAATGCAGTAGCAGGAATCCACTTGTATGGAAGTCCGCTTATTATTGTTGATTTTGGTACGGCTACTACATATTGTTATATTAACGAAGAGAAGCATTATATGGGTGGCGTCATTACGCCAGGAATTATGATTTCGGCAGAGGCTTTATATAGCAGGGCAGCAAAGCTTCCTCGTATTGAAATTACAAAACCAGGTAGTGTTATCGGGAAGAATACAGTAAGTGCAATGCAATCAGGTATTCTTTATGGATACGTTGGACAAGTGGAAGGTATTGTTAAGCGCATGAAGGAAGAAGCTAAGCAAGAACCGAAAGTTATTGCAACAGGTGGATTAGCAAAATTAATTTCAGAAGAATCAAATGTAATTGATATTGTAGATCCGTTTTTAACGTTAAAAGGTTTGTATATGTTATATGAACGTAATGCAAATTTACAACATGAGAAGGGTGAATAAATAAGTATGAAAGATTATTTAGTAAAAGCGTTAGCGTTTAATGGAGAGGTTCGTGCTTATAGTGTACGTACAACAAATACAGTAAGTGAGGCGCAAAAACGTCATGATACATGGAGAACAGCTTCAGCGGCACTTGGTCGTTCTTTAACTGCGGGTACAATGATGGGCGCTATGTTAAAAGGCGAGCAGAAGTTAACGATTAAAGTAGAGGGTAACGGCCCGATTGGTCCTATCTTAGTCGATGCTCATGCAAATGGGGATGTACGTGGTTATGTAACGAATCCGCATGTTGATTTTGAAGGAACGGAACAAGGAAAATTACGTGTATATCAAGCGGTAGGTACAGAAGGATTTGTAACGGTAATTAAAGATATCGGTATGCGTGAACCATTTATCGGTCAATCTCCAATTGTTTCAGGAGAACTAGGGGAAGATTTCACATATTATTTCGCGGTTTCTGAGCAGACACCTTCTTCTGTAGGTGTTGGTGTTCTTGTAAATGGAGATGATAGCGTATTAGCGGCGGGTGGATTTATTCTTCAAATTATGCCAGGTGCGCAGGAAGAAACAATTTCATTTATTGAAGAGCGTCTGCAACAAATCCCGCCGGTATCACAATTAATCGAACAAGGTCTTTCTCCAGAAGAATTACTGTATGAAGTGCTTGGAGAAGATAAAGTGAAAGTGCTAGAAACAATGGATGTTCAATTTAATTGTACATGTTCACGTGAGCGTATTGAAAGTGTGCTAATTAGTTTAGGTAAAGCGGAGTTAGAACAAATTCGTGCAGAAGAAGAAGAGACGGAAGTTCACTGTCACTTCTGTAATGAACGACATAAATTCGCTAAAGAAGATATTACAAGTCTAATTGAGAGCCTGTAATAAAGAAGTTTAGGTGGAGAATCAGCCGCCCAAATAGATTGACAAACAGGGAATTTTCTGACAAAATCTAAATATAGATAAAACCAATAAAAATACTCGGTGTTAGGAGTGACAGGAATGCGAGTGGCACAATCAGTTTCAGAATTAATCGGGAAAACGCCGATCGTTAAGTTGAACCGCATCGTAGAATCAGACAGCGCAGATGTATACTTAAAATTAGAATTTATGAATCCGGGGAGCAGTGTTAAAGATCGTATCGCGTTAGCTATGATTGAAGATGCTGAAAATAAAGGATTATTAAAAGAGGGCGATACAATCATTGAGCCGACAAGTGGTAACACAGGTATTGGCTTAGCGATGGTAGCAGCTGCTAAAGGATATAAGGCAATTTTAGTAATGCCAGAAACAATGAGTATTGAGCGTCGTAATTTATTACGCGCTTACGGTGCTGAATTAGTATTGACTCCAGGACCTGAAGGAATGGGCGGAGCAATTCGAAAGGCAACTGAATTAGCAGAAGAACATGGGTACTTTATACCACAACAGTTCCAAAACCAAGCGAATCCAGAAATCCATCGTATAACAACAGGTCCAGAAATTGTTGAACAGATGGGGGATCAATTAGATGCGTTTATCGCAGGTATTGGTACAGGTGGAACAATTACAGGTGCCGGTGAAGTGCTGAAAGAAGCTTATAAAGATATCAAAATTTACGCGGTAGAACCTGCGGATTCACCAGTATTATCTGGTGGAAAGCCAGGACCACATAAGATCCAAGGAATTGGAGCGGGGTTTGTTCCGGAGACATTGGATGTAGAGGTATATGATGAAATTATTCAAGTGAAAACGGAGCAAGCGTTCGAATATGCGAGAAGAGTGGCTAGAGAAGAAGGTATTTTAGTTGGTATCTCTTCGGGAGCAGTCGTTTATGCAGCGACAGAAGTTGCGAAGAAATTAGGTAAAGGGAAAAAGGTACTTGTTATTATCCCAAGTAACGGTGAACGTTATTTAAGTACACCACTTTATCAATTTGAGTCATAATTGAATGTGATTTGAAAAGCATCCTTAAAAAAGGATGCTTTTTCTTTTTTGATTGGAAAAAGGAAAAGAGTGAATGACTAGAAAACTTCATGTAAAATAAGAAGTAGTATAATTAATTTATTTTCACTAGCCCTCAAGTATAATCATTCTCTATATAAATAATTTTATGTAGTTTGAGTTGATTGGCTTAAGAGGGTGGATAACAGAAGACGGGGTGTTGATATGCAACGAAGAAAATCTTTAGCGCTTTCTATTCCATATCAGTTAGATTTCTTTAAGCAATATAAATTTCTTTCTCAGGATAAGCCGCAACATATTTTGTTAGAAAGTGGACGTGGTGGTCGTTATAACATTGTTGGGCTGGATCCAGTAGCGGTAATTCAGGGTAAGAATGAGACGTTACATATAAGTGAAAGTGGTAAGGAAACAATAGAACGAGGGAATCCATTAGATTTAATGCAAGCGTATATGGAGAAATGGAAAACGGATTATAATCCGGAGTACCCACCTTTTCAAGGTGGGGCAATTGGATACTTTAGTTATGATTGTATCCGTTATATTGAAAAACTTTCTTCTCTTGCGAAGGATGATATTAATATACCTGACATATTCTTTTTGTTATTTGATGACGTGTTTGTGTATGATCAACAGGAGAGAGTATTATGGATTATTACGCATTATGTAGATGAGTGTGAAGAGGCAGAAGAGCGATTAAATGAATGGAAGGGTCTTTGGATGAAAGAAGCACCCAAAGTGACTATGCCGTTTGAATGTCCTGAAAAGAAAAATGAAGCAGTCGCTTTTACGGAAGAGGGCTTTATGAAGGCCGTTGAACGTATTCAAGAATATATTGGAGCGGGTGATGTGTTTCAAGTAAACTTGTCGACAAGACAAGAAAGAACATTACAAACACATCCACTAGAAATATATACAAGTCTTCGTGAAATTAATCCATCTCCATATATGGGTTACTTGGAGTTTGGAGATTTTCAAATTGTTAGTGCTTCGCCTGAATTACTAATTAAAAAGCAAGGAAAAGAAGTGAGTACAAGACCAATTGCCGGTACGCGCTCTCGAGGAGCAAGTGGGCAAGAGGATGAGGAATTAGCGAAAGAATTAATTGAAAACGAAAAGGAAAGAGCAGAGCATGTAATGCTTGTGGATTTAGAACGAAATGACTTGGGCCGTGTTTGTAAATATGGCACTGTTGAAGTAGATGAATTTATGGTAATTGAAAAATACTCACACGTTATGCATATTGTTTCTAATGTGCGTGGTGAGGTGGAAGCAGATAAAGATGCTTTCGATTTGGTGAAGGCTGTATTTCCTGGTGGGACAATTACCGGTGCCCCGAAAATACGTACGATGGAAATTATTGAAGAATTAGAACCTGTTCGCCGAGGAATTTATACGGGTTCAATTGGTTGGATTGGTTATTCTGGAGATACGGAATTGAATATTGTAATCCGAACACTACTTGCTAAAGATGGACAAGCGCATGTGCAAGCTGGAGCGGGTATTGTGATTGATTCAAATCCAAAAAATGAATATAAAGAGTCGTTAAAAAAAGCAATCGCTTTATGGCGTGCAAAAGAAAGTAGCGAAGAAACGGTTAGGTGAGAGAAATGATATTAATGATTGATAATTATGATTCTTTTACATTTAATTTAGTGCAGTTTCTTGGAGAACTTGGACAAGAGCTTGTTGTTAAGCGTAATGATGAAGTGACTATTTCGGATATTGAGAATATGAAACCGGATTTTTTAATGATTTCGCCAGGTCCATGTAGTCCTAATGAGGCGGGAATCAGTATGGATGTTATTAAATATTTTGCAGGTAAGCTTCCGATTTTTGGGGTCTGTCTTGGACATCAATCCATTGCACAAGTATTTGGAGGGGATGTTGTCAGGGCAGAGCGTTTGATGCATGGAAAAACATCTTTAATGCATCATGATGGGCAGACGATTTTTTCTGATATTCCAAATCCATTTACCGCGACACGTTATCACTCTCTTATCGTAAAAAAAGAGACGTTACCGAATTGTTTAGAGATAACATCTTGGACTGAAGAAGGTGAAATTATGGCGCTTCGTCATAAAACGTTGCCGATTGAAGGGGTACAATTCCATCCGGAATCTATTATGACTTCTCACGGGAAAGAGTTGCTACAGAATTTCATTCGCAAATATAGCCCAAGTGTGACAGCGTGTTAATTTACGTAAATGGTACGTATGTAGAAGCGAGTGAAGCGAAAATTTCTCCGTATGACCACGGTTACCTATATGGGCTTGGGGTTTTTGAGACGTTTCGTATTTATAATGGTCATCCCTTTTTATTGGATGATCATTATGAACGCTTAATGGGTGCGCTCGATATATTGCAAATCAAATGGACAATGACAAAAGATGAAGTGATGCTTATTTTAAAGAATCTACTCGTTAAGAATGGGTTAAAGCATGCATATGTGCGCTTAAATGTATCGGCGGGTATAGATGAAATAGGATTACAAACGGAAGTATATGAAGAACCGTCTGTTATTGTTTTTATAAAACCTTTAGCAGCTCCAGGGAATGTAGTGGAAAAAGAAGGAGTTATGTTAAAGCAAGTGAGAAATACACCAGAGGGTGCATTTCGCTTGAAGTCCCATCATTATTTAAATAATATTTTAGGGAAACGCGAAATTGGAAATGTTGTGAATAAGGAAGGTATTTTTCTTACCGAAACAGGTTATGTTGCAGAGGGTATTGTTTCGAATCTCTTTTTTGTTAAAGGGGATATTTTATATACTCCTTCATTAGAAACAGGGATTTTAAACGGAATCACTCGTGCGTTTATTATAAAGACTGCTGAAGAGCTAGATATAGAAGTAAAGGAAGGTTTCTTTACAAAAGATGAATTGCTTTCAGCGGATGAAGTGTTCGTAACGAACTCTATTCAAGAGATTGTCCCCCTTTATCGTATAGAGGAGAAAGATTTCCCGGGTAAAGTGGGAGTGGTTACAAAAAGACTTATGGATCTTTATGGAGTACAGAGAGAGAAATTGTGGAGCAGAAATGAATTGCGAAGAGGAGATGTGTAGTTTGAAGTGGGATTATGATTTGCGCTGCGGCGAATATACATTGAACTTAAATGAAAAGACATTAATTATGGGGATTTTAAATGTAACGCCAGATTCATTTTCTGATGGTGGGAGTTACAACGAAGTAGATGCTGCAGTGCGACATGCGAAAGAAATGAAAAATGAAGGTGCTCATATTATTGATATTGGCGGCGAATCTACTCGACCGGGTTTCGCTAAAGTTTCAGTAGAAGAAGAAATAAAGCGAGTTGTTCCAATGATTCGGGCAGTGTCAAAAGAAGCAAAGCTACCTATTTCTATTGATACGTATAAAGCTGAAGTTGCGAAACAAGCGATTGAAGCTGGTGCTCATATTATTAATGATATTTGGGGAGCGAAGGCTGAACCGAAGATTGCTGAAGTTGCAGCTTATTATGATGTGCCTATTATCTTAATGCATAACCGAGATAATATGAACTACCGCAACTTAATGGCTGATATGATTGCTGATTTGTATGAGAGTATTAAAATTGCTAAAGATGCGGGCGTGCGAGATGAGAATATTATTTTAGACCCAGGTATTGGCTTTGCGAAAACACCTGAGCAAAATTTAGAAGCGATGCGTAATTTAGAGCAGTTAAATGTACTGGGTTACCCAGTACTATTAGGTACTTCAAGAAAGTCCTTTATTGGCCATGTATTAGATTTACCAGTGGAGGAACGTCTTGAAGGAACGGGCGCTACCGTTTGTCTTGGTATTGAAAAGGGCTGTGAGTTTATCCGTGTTCATGATGTGAAAGAAATGGCGCGTATGGCTAAGATGATGGATGCAATGATTGGTAAGGGGGCAAAGTAATTGGATAAAATTTATATCCATGATATGGAGTTTTACGGTTATCATGGTGTATTCCCGGAAGAAAATAAATTGGGTCAGAGATTTAAAGTGGATTTAACGGTGGAGTTGGATTTAAAACGTGCAGGAGAAAGTGACGACTTAGAGCATTCTGTCAATTACGGGGAGCTTTTCGAACTATGTAGAAAAGTTGTTGAAGATAGAACGTATAAGCTTGTAGAAAGTATCGCTGAAAATATCGCTACAGATATATTGAAACAATATGAGGGTATTTCACAATGTACAATTAAGGTAATTAAACCAGATCCGCCGATACCGGGGCATTATCGTGCTGTAGCGGTAGAAATTACGAGAGAACGTCCATGAATAATATAGCGTACATTGCATTAGGTTCGAATATTGGGGAGCGTTATATTTATTTAACTGAAGCAATTCAGTTTTTAAATAAAAACCAGCATATCCAAGTCGATGATGTTTCGTCTGTATATGAAACTGATCCGGTTGGCTATACTGACCAAAATTGCTTTTTAAATTTAGTTATAAAAATTTCTACCAATTTATCACCGCAAGAATTATTGAAAGTAACGCAAAAGGTAGAGAATGACCTAGGAAGAAAAAGGGAAATTAGATGGGGCCCGAGGACCATCGACCTTGACATTTTACTATATAATCAAGAAAATATTGAAGCAGAGAATCTTATTGTTCCGCATCCGCGGATGTTCGAAAGAGCTTTTGTTATCGTTCCGTTGTTAGAGATTAATCAAGATATAAAACAAAACATTTCACGTTCACAAGTAGAAGAAATGAAAAGGCGAGAGGGAGTAACGGTATGGAAGCAGAAAAATGGGGAAGACGCATTCGTGCTTTTCGAAAGCTAAAAGGCTATACGCAAGAAGGTTTTGCGAAAGAATTAGGGGTATCTGTATCGGTTTTAGGTGAAGTTGAGAGGGGCAATAGATCACCTTCCCAAGATTTTGTAGTAGAAGTCGCTAAAACATTAAACATTTCAATAGACGAATTGATGCCAAAGTGACCGTAAAGGAAGGAGTAAGTCGGGTGTTAAAGATTGCAAATATTGAGATGAAAAATCCAGTTGTACTAGCACCGATGGCGGGAGTGTGTAACTCTGCATTCCGTTTGACAGTAAAAGAATTTGGTGCAGGTTTAGTTTGTGCTGAAATGGTAAGTGATAAGGCAATATTACTTAATAACAAAAGAACATTAGATATGTTATATATCGATGAGAGAGAAAAGCCATTAAGTTTACAAATTTTTGGTGGAGAGAAAGAAACTCTTGTAGATGCTGCGAAATACGTAGATAAATATACGACAGCAGATATTATTGATATTAATATGGGTTGCCCAGTACCGAAAATCACTAAGTGTGATGCGGGAGCAAAGTGGCTTTTAGACCCAAATAAAATATATGAGATGGTAGCGGCAGTTGTAGATGCAGTTGAAAAACCAGTTACAGTTAAAATGCGTATTGGTTGGGATGAAGATCATATTTTTGCAGTTGAAAACGCTAGAGCTGTTGAGCGTGCTGGTGGGCAAGCTGTAGCAGTTCATGGACGTACACGAGTGCAAATGTATGAAGGGAAAGCGGATTGGGATATTATTAAACAAGTAAAGCAATCTGTGAATATCCCGGTTATCGGAAATGGTGATGTGGAAACACCGCAAGATGCAAAGCGTATGCTTGATGAAGTTGGTGTAGATGGAGTTATGATTGGTCGCGCTGCTCTTGGAGACCCGTGGATGATTTATCGTACGGTAAAGTATTTAGAGACAGGTGAATTAATGCCGGAACCAACAGTGCGTGAAAAAATTGATGTATGTATGTTGCATCTAGATCGTCTTATCGATTTAAAGAACGAAAATGTCGCTGTAAGAGAGATGAGAAAGCATGCAGCTTGGTATTTAAAAGGTGTTCGTGGTAATGCGAGTGTGCGCAATGGTATCAATACTTGTAACACACGTGAGGACCTTGCGAATTTATTAGGTGCATTTGTAGAAGAAGTAGAAGCGAAACAACAAACAATTTATGTTGGTTAATAAGGGGACATAGGAGATTGACATTCTTCTATACACTTCCTATAATTACGTGAAAGAAAGAAGAACTGCCAGTTGGTTGCTGGCAGTTTTTCTAGTTGAGTAGAAAATGCTATACTGTATATATTGTAAAATTTAATAGAGCTGGAGTGATATCAATATCATGGATAACATGAACCACGAAGAATTAAACGACCAATTGCTTGTTCGTCGTGAAAAGCTACATAATTTACGTGAGCAAGGAATCGATCCGTTCGGTAAACGATTTGAACGCACAAATTCAACAACGGACTTAGTAAGTCTATATGGAGAATTCTCTAAAGAAGAATTAGAAGAGAAAGAAATCACTGTTTCTATCGCTGGTCGTATTATGACAAAACGCGGTAAAGGAAAAGCGGGATTTGCGCACGTTCAAGATTTACAGGGGCAAGTTCAAATTTATGTTCGTAAAGATACTGTTGGAGATGAAGAGTACGAGTTATTTACGACAGCAGATTTAGGTGACTTAGTAGGTATTGAAGGTAAAGTGTTCAAAACAAACGTTGGAGAACTTTCAGTAAAAGCAACAGGATTTACACTTTTAACGAAATCTCTTCGTCCATTACCGGATAAATATCATGGATTAAAAGATGTTGAACAACGCTACCGTCAACGTTACTTAGACTTAATTACAAGTATGGAAAGTCGTGAAACGTTCGTTACCCGTAGTAAAATCATTCGTGAAATGAGAAGATATTTAGATGACAACGGTTATCTTGAAGTAGAAACGCCTATGATGCACGCGATTGCAGGTGGAGCATCTGCTCGTCCTTTCACTACGCACCATAATGCGTTAGATATGGAATTGTATATGCGTATCGCAATTGAACTTCATTTAAAACGTCTTATTGTGGGCGGATTAGAAAAAGTTTATGAAATCGGCCGTGTATTCCGTAATGAGGGTGTATCAACTCGTCATAACCCTGAGTTTACGATGATTGAATTATATGAAGCGTACGCTGATTATAATGATATTATGAAACTAACAGAAAATATGGTTGCTCATATCGCGAAAAAAGTATTGGGTACAACAACAATCCAATATGGTGATTATGAAATTAATCTAGAACCAGAATGGACACGTCTTCATATGGTAGATGCAATTAAGCAACACTCTGGAGCCGATTTCTGGAATCCAATGAGTGTAGAAGAAGCGCGTGAACTTGCAAAAGAACATAATGTAGAAATTAAGGATACAATGGAAATTGGTCATATTATTAATGAATTCTTCGAACAAAAAGTAGAAGATAAATTAATTCAACCGACATTTATTTACGGTCATCCGGTAGAGATTTCACCACTTGCGAAAAAGAATGATGAAGATCCACGATTCACAGATCGTTTCGAATTATTCATTGTTGCTCGTGAACATGCGAATGCATTCACTGAGTTAAATGATCCAATCGATCAAAAGGAACGTTTTGAAGCTCAATTAAAAGAGCGTGAGCAAGGTAATGATGAAGCTCATATGATGGATGATGACTATATCGAAGCTCTTGAGTATGGTATGCCTCCTACGGGCGGATTAGGAATCGGTATTGATCGTCTTGTTATGTTATTAACAAACGCACCATCTATTCGTGACGTACTATTATTCCCAGCTATGCGCCATAAACAAGACTAAGCTTTGGAGATTTCTCCAAAGCTTTTTTTATTTCTTTATTTGAGGGGAGAGAAACCTTCTATTAAAAAGAAAGTGAGATTATTGCTCGTTGAATGGATGCCAGATTAAAAAACTATACTTATATAGAAGAAAGGTGCTGTTTTTATGCTTTTTTACTAAGTTGAAAATTTTATTAGAAAAACTATTGCATTTCATTTTTCCACATGATATATTAATAACCGTCGCTGATGCGGAAACGCAGAAAACGACAAAAAAGAAATTGAAAAACTTAGTTGACATCGAAAAATGAAGATGTTAACATAAGGAAGTCGCAAATGAGCGACTAAGTAGTTCTTTGAAAACTGAACGAAACAAACAACGTGAACGTCAATTTTTATTTTTAGATGCTAGACAAACTAACTTTATTGGAGAGTTTGATCCTGGCTCAGGATGAACGCTGGCGGCGTGCCTAATACATGCAAGTCGAGCGAATGGATTAAGAGCTTGCTCTTATGAAGTTAGCGGCGGACGGGTGAGTAACACGTGGGTAACCTACCCATAAGACTGGGATAACTCCGGGAAACCGGGGCTAATACCGGATAATATTTTGAACTGCATAGTTCGAAATTGAAAGGCGGCTTCGGCTGTCACTTATGGATGGACCCGCGTCGCATTAGCTAGTTGGTGAGGTAACGGCTCACCAAGGCAACGATGCGTAGCCGACCTGAGAGGGTGATCGGCCACACTGGGACTGAGACACGGCCCAGACTCCTACGGGAGGCAGCAGTAGGGAATCTTCCGCAATGGACGAAAGTCTGACGGAGCAACGCCGCGTGAGTGATGAAGGCTTTCGGGTCGTAAAACTCTGTTGTTAGGGAAGAACAAGTGCTAGTTGAATAAGCTGGCACCTTGACGGTACCTAACCAGAAAGCCACGGCTAACTACGTGCCAGCAGCCGCGGTAATACGTAGGTGGCAAGCGTTATCCGGAATTATTGGGCGTAAAGCGCGCGCAGGTGGTTTCTTAAGTCTGATGTGAAAGCCCACGGCTCAACCGTGGAGGGTCATTGGAAACTGGGAGACTTGAGTGCAGAAGAGGAAAGTGGAATTCCATGTGTAGCGGTGAAATGCGTAGAGATATGGAGGAACACCAGTGGCGAAGGCGACTTTCTGGTCTGTAACTGACACTGAGGCGCGAAAGCGTGGGGAGCAAACAGGATTAGATACCCTGGTAGTCCACGCCGTAAACGATGAGTGCTAAGTGTTAGAGGGTTTCCGCCCTTTAGTGCTGAAGTTAACGCATTAAGCACTCCGCCTGGGGAGTACGGCCGCAAGGCTGAAACTCAAAGGAATTGACGGGGGCCCGCACAAGCGGTGGAGCATGTGGTTTAATTCGAAGCAACGCGAAGAACCTTACCAGGTCTTGACATCCTCTGAAAACTCTAGAGATAGAGCTTCTCCTTCGGGAGCAGAGTGACAGGTGGTGCATGGTTGTCGTCAGCTCGTGTCGTGAGATGTTGGGTTAAGTCCCGCAACGAGCGCAACCCTTGATCTTAGTTGCCATCATTAAGTTGGGCACTCTAAGGTGACTGCCGGTGACAAACCGGAGGAAGGTGGGGATGACGTCAAATCATCATGCCCCTTATGACCTGGGCTACACACGTGCTACAATGGACGGTACAAAGAGCTGCAAGACCGCGAGGTGGAGCTAATCTCATAAAACCGTTCTCAGTTCGGATTGTAGGCTGCAACTCGCCTACATGAAGCTGGAATCGCTAGTAATCGCGGATCAGCATGCCGCGGTGAATACGTTCCCGGGCCTTGTACACACCGCCCGTCACACCACGAGAGTTTGTAACACCCGAAGTCGGTGGGGTAACCTTTATGGAGCCAGCCGCCTAAGGTGGGACAGATGATTGGGGTGAAGTCGTAACAAGGTAGCCGTATCGGAAGGTGCGGCTGGATCACCTCCTTTCTATGGAGAATTGATGAACGCAGTTCATCAATAAACGTTGACTTGTTTTGTTTCGTTCAGTTTTGAGAGAACTATCTCTCAAGTTTAAATGTATGTTCTTTGAAAACTAGATAACAGTGTAGCTCATATTTTTTTAATTTTAGTTTGGTTAAGTTAGAAAGGGCGCACGGTGGATGCCTTGACACTAGGAGTCGATGAAGGACGGGACTAACGCCGATATGCTTCGGGGAGCTGTAAGTAAGCTTTGATCCGAAGATTTCCGAATGGGGAAACCCACTATACGTAATGGTATGGTATCCTTACCTGAATACATAGGGTATGGAAGACAGACCCAGGGAACTGAAACATCTAAGTACCTGGAGGAAGAGAAAGCAAATGCGATTTCCTGAGTAGCGGCGAGCGAAACGGAATCTAGCCCAAACCAAGAGGCTTGCCTCTTGGGGTTGTAGGACATTCTATACGGAGTTACAAAGGAACGAGGTAGACGAAGCGACCTGGAAAGGTCCGTCACAGAGGGTAACAACCCCGTAGTCGAAACTTCGTTCTCTCTTGAATGTATCCTGAGTACGGCGGAACACGTGAAATTCCGTCGGAATCTGGGAGGACCATCTCCCAAGGCTAAATACTCCCTAGTGATCGATAGTGAACCAGTACCGTGAGGGAAAGGTGAAAAGCACCCCGGAAGGGGAGTGAAAGAGATCCTGAAACCGTGTGCCTACAAATAGTCAGAGCCCGTTAATGGGTGATGGCGTGCCTTTTGTAGAATGAACCGGCGAGTTACGATCCCGTGCAAGGTTAAGCTGAAGAGGCGGAGCCGCAGCGAAAGCGAGTCTGAATAGGGCGTTTAGTACGTGGTCGTAGACCCGAAACCAGGTGATCTACCCATGTCCAGGGTGAAGTTCAGGTAACACTGAATGGAGGCCCGAACCCACGCACGTTGAAAAGTGCGGGGATGAGGTGTGGGTAGCGGAGAAATTCCAATCGAACCTGGAGATAGCTGGTTCTCCCCGAAATAGCTTTAGGGCTAGCCTTAAGTGTAAGAGTCTTGGAGGTAGAGCACTGATTGAACTAGGGGTCCTCATCGGATTACCGAATTCAGTCAAACTCCGAATGCCAATGACTTATCCTTAGGAGTCAGACTGCGAGTGATAAGATCCGTAGTCAAGAGGGAAACAGCCCAGATCGCCAGCTAAGGTCCCAAAGTGTGTATTAAGTGGAAAAGGATGTGGAGTTGCTTAGACAACTAGGATGTTGGCTCAGAAGCAGCCACCATTTAAAGAGTGCGTAATAGCTCACTAGTCGAGTGACTCTGCGCCGAAAATGTACCGGGGCTAAATACACCACCGAAGCTGCGAATTGATACCAATGGTATCAGTGGTAGGGGAGCGTTCTAAGTGCAGTGAAGTCAGACCGGAAGGACTGGTGGAGCGCTTAGAAGTGAGAATGCCGGTATGAGTAGCGAAAGACGGGTGAGAATCCCGTCCACCGAATGCCTAAGGTTTCCTGAGGAAGGCTCGTCCGCTCAGGGTTAGTCAGGACCTAAGCCGAGGCCGACAGGCGTAGGCGATGGACAACAGGTTGATATTCCTGTACCACCTCTTTATCGTTTGAGCAATGGAGGGACGCAGAAGGATAGAAGAAGCGTGCGATTGGTTGTGCACGTCCAAGCAGTTAGGCTGATAAGTAGGCAAATCCGCTTATCGTGAAGGCTGAGCTGTGATGGGGAAGCTCCTTATGGAGCGAAGTCTTTGATTCCCCGCTGCCAAGAAAAGCTTCTAGCGAGATAAAAGGTGCCTGTACCGCAAACCGACACAGGTAGGCGAGGAGAGAATCCTAAGGTGTGCGAGAGAACTCTGGTTAAGGAACTCGGCAAAATGACCCCGTAACTTCGGGAGAAGGGGTGCTTTCTTAACGGAAAGCCGCAGTGAATAGGCCCAAGCGACTGTTTAGCAAAAACACAGGTCTCTGCGAAGCCGTAAGGCGAAGTATAGGGGCTGACACCTGCCCGGTGCTGGAAGGTTAAGGAGAGGGGTTAGCGTAAGCGAAGCTCTGAACTGAAGCCCCAGTAAACGGCGGCCGTAACTATAACGGTCCTAAGGTAGCGAAATTCCTTGTCGGGTAAGTTCCGACCCGCACGAAAGGTGTAACGATTTGGGCACTGTCTCAACCAGAGACTCGGTGAAATTATAGTACCTGTGAAGATGCAGGTTACCCGCGACAGGACGGAAAGACCCCGTGGAGCTTTACTGTAGCCTGATATTGAATTTTGGTACAGTTTGTACAGGATAGGCGGGAGCCATTGAAACCGGAGCGCTAGCTTCGGTGGAGGCGCTGGTGGGATACCGCCCTGACTGTATTGAAATTCTAACCTACGGGTCTTATCGACCCGGGAGACAGTGTCAGGTGGGCAGTTTGACTGGGGCGGTCGCCTCCTAAAGTGTAACGGAGGCGCCCAAAGGTTCCCTCAGAATGGTTGGAAATCATTCGTAGAGTGCAAAGGCATAAGGGAGCTTGACTGCGAGACCTACAAGTCGAGCAGGGACGAAAGTCGGGCTTAGTGATCCGGTGGTTCCGCATGGAAGGGCCATCGCTCAACGGATAAAAGCTACCCCGGGGATAACAGGCTTATCTCCCCCAAGAGTCCACATCGACGGGGAGGTTTGGCACCTCGATGTCGGCTCATCGCATCCTGGGGCTGTAGTCGGTCCCAAGGGTTGGGCTGTTCGCCCATTAAAGCGGTACGCGAGCTGGGTTCAGAACGTCGTGAGACAGTTCGGTCCCTATCCGTCGTGGGCGCAGGAAATTTGAGAGGAGCTGTCCTTAGTACGAGAGGACCGGGATGGACGCACCGCTGGTGTACCAGTTGTTCTGCCAAGGGCATAGCTGGGTAGCTATGTGCGGAAGGGATAAGTGCTGAAAGCATCTAAGCATGAAGCCCCCCTCAAGATGAGATTTCCCATAGCGTAAGCTAGTAAGATCCCTGAAAGATGATCAGGTTGATAGGTTCGAGGTGGAAGCATGGTGACATGTGGAGCTGACGAATACTAATAGATCGAGGACTTAACCATATAATATGAAGCGATGTTATCTAGTTTTGAAAGAATATAAAAAACTTGTTGACTTTAAAAAGTAAATGAGTTATAATAATTCTTGTCTTAAATGAATACAGTCTGGTAATGATGGCAGAGAGGTCACACCCGTTCCCATACCGAACACGGAAGTTAAGCTCTCTAGCGCCGATGGTAGTTGGGACCTTGTCCCTGTGAGAGTAGGACGTTGCCAGGCAATTCGGAGGATTAGCTCAGCTGGGAGAGCACCTGCCTTACAAGCAGGGGGTCGGCGGTTCGATCCCGTCATCCTCCACCATTTAGCCGACTTAGCTCAATTGGTAGAGCAACTGACTTGTAATCAGTAGGTTGGGGGTTCAAGTCCTCTAGTCGGCACCAGTTTTTATTGCAAGAGCCATTAGCTCAGTTGGTAGAGCATCTGACTTTTAATCAGAGGGTCGAAGGTTCGAATCCTTCATGGCTCACCATTTTAATGAAATATGCGGGTGTGGCGGAATTGGCAGACGCACTAGACTTAGGATCTAGCGCCTTTGGCGTGGGGGTTCGACTCCCTTCACCCGCACTTTTAATAAAATAACTCAAACATGTCTTGCGGAAGTAGTTCAGTGGTAGAATACAACCTTGCCAAGGTTGGGGTCGCGGGTTCGAATCCCGTCTTCCGCTCCAATTTTCAGTATGACATGCCGGGGTGGCGGAACAGGCAGACGCACAGGACTTAAAATCCTGCGGTGGGTGACCACCGTGCGGGTTCGACCCCCGCCCTCGGCACCATATGCGCCCGTAGCTCAATTGGATAGAGCGTTTGACTACGGATCAAGAGGTTAGGGGTTCGACT
>NZ_JBBOWG010000001.1:90000-245000 GCF_038006985.1 Bacillus sp. FSL M7-1345
AAAGAGATCCTGAAACCGTGTGCCTACAAATAGTCAGAGCCCGTTAATGGGTGATGGCGTGCCTTTTGTAGAATGAACCGGCGAGTTACGATCCCGTGCAAGGTTAAGCTGAAGAGGCGGAGCCGCAGCGAAAGCGAGTCTGAATAGGGCGTTTAGTACGTGGTCGTAGACCCGAAACCAGGTGATCTACCCATGTCCAGGGTGAAGTTCAGGTAACACTGAATGGAGGCCCGAACCCACGCACGTTGAAAAGTGCGGGGATGAGGTGTGGGTAGCGGAGAAATTCCAATCGAACCTGGAGATAGCTGGTTCTCCCCGAAATAGCTTTAGGGCTAGCCTTAAGTGTAAGAGTCTTGGAGGTAGAGCACTGATTGAACTAGGGGTCCTCATCGGATTACCGAATTCAGTCAAACTCCGAATGCCAATGACTTATCCTTAGGAGTCAGACTGCGAGTGATAAGATCCGTAGTCAAGAGGGAAACAGCCCAGATCGCCAGCTAAGGTCCCAAAGTGTGTATTAAGTGGAAAAGGATGTGGAGTTGCTTAGACAACTAGGATGTTGGCTCAGAAGCAGCCACCATTTAAAGAGTGCGTAATAGCTCACTAGTCGAGTGACTCTGCGCCGAAAATGTACCGGGGCTAAATACACCACCGAAGCTGCGAATTGATACCAATGGTATCAGTGGTAGGGGAGCGTTCTAAGTGCAGTGAAGTCAGACCGGAAGGACTGGTGGAGCGCTTAGAAGTGAGAATGCCGGTATGAGTAGCGAAAGACGGGTGAGAATCCCGTCCACCGAATGCCTAAGGTTTCCTGAGGAAGGCTCGTCCGCTCAGGGTTAGTCAGGACCTAAGCCGAGGCCGACAGGCGTAGGCGATGGACAACAGGTTGATATTCCTGTACCACCTCTTTATCGTTTGAGCAATGGAGGGACGCAGAAGGATAGAAGAAGCGTGCGATTGGTTGTGCACGTCCAAGCAGTTAGGCTGATAAGTAGGCAAATCCGCTTATCGTGAAGGCTGAGCTGTGATGGGGAAGCTCCTTATGGAGCGAAGTCTTTGATTCCCCGCTGCCAAGAAAAGCTTCTAGCGAGATAAAAGGTGCCTGTACCGCAAACCGACACAGGTAGGCGAGGAGAGAATCCTAAGGTGTGCGAGAGAACTCTGGTTAAGGAACTCGGCAAAATGACCCCGTAACTTCGGGAGAAGGGGTGCTTTCTTAACGGAAAGCCGCAGTGAATAGGCCCAAGCGACTGTTTAGCAAAAACACAGGTCTCTGCGAAGCCGTAAGGCGAAGTATAGGGGCTGACACCTGCCCGGTGCTGGAAGGTTAAGGAGAGGGGTTAGCGTAAGCGAAGCTCTGAACTGAAGCCCCAGTAAACGGCGGCCGTAACTATAACGGTCCTAAGGTAGCGAAATTCCTTGTCGGGTAAGTTCCGACCCGCACGAAAGGTGTAACGATTTGGGCACTGTCTCAACCAGAGACTCGGTGAAATTATAGTACCTGTGAAGATGCAGGTTACCCGCGACAGGACGGAAAGACCCCGTGGAGCTTTACTGTAGCCTGATATTGAATTTTGGTACAGTTTGTACAGGATAGGCGGGAGCCATTGAAACCGGAGCGCTAGCTTCGGTGGAGGCGCTGGTGGGATACCGCCCTGACTGTATTGAAATTCTAACCTACGGGTCTTATCGACCCGGGAGACAGTGTCAGGTGGGCAGTTTGACTGGGGCGGTCGCCTCCTAAAGTGTAACGGAGGCGCCCAAAGGTTCCCTCAGAATGGTTGGAAATCATTCGTAGAGTGCAAAGGCATAAGGGAGCTTGACTGCGAGACCTACAAGTCGAGCAGGGACGAAAGTCGGGCTTAGTGATCCGGTGGTTCCGCATGGAAGGGCCATCGCTCAACGGATAAAAGCTACCCCGGGGATAACAGGCTTATCTCCCCCAAGAGTCCACATCGACGGGGAGGTTTGGCACCTCGATGTCGGCTCATCGCATCCTGGGGCTGTAGTCGGTCCCAAGGGTTGGGCTGTTCGCCCATTAAAGCGGTACGCGAGCTGGGTTCAGAACGTCGTGAGACAGTTCGGTCCCTATCCGTCGTGGGCGCAGGAAATTTGAGAGGAGCTGTCCTTAGTACGAGAGGACCGGGATGGACGCACCGCTGGTGTACCAGTTGTTCTGCCAAGGGCATAGCTGGGTAGCTATGTGCGGAAGGGATAAGTGCTGAAAGCATCTAAGCATGAAGCCCCCCTCAAGATGAGATTTCCCATAGCGTAAGCTAGTAAGATCCCTGAAAGATGATCAGGTTGATAGGTTCGAGGTGGAAGCATGGTGACATGTGGAGCTGACGAATACTAATAGATCGAGGACTTAACCATATAATATGAAGCAAATGTTATCTAGTTTTGAAGGAATATACCTTCAATAGTTTGGTGATGATGGCAGAGAGGTCACACCCGTTCCCATACCGAACACGGAAGTTAAGCTCTCTAGCGCCGATGGTAGTTGGGACCTTGTCCCTGTGAGAGTAGGACGTCGCCAAGCAACTAAAACACGAGTCAAATGACTCGTGTTTTTTCGTGTTTCTTTTTATAATTCATAGTAATTTAAAAAATCTTTACTTAAAGAATCGTCCTTTTGATTAAAGACTGGGAAATGTGGCTAGGATAGTGAATAAGCAAAAGAGTTGCAAATTTTTTTAATACGTATATAATTAAAGTCAAAGATAGTCAAAGTCAATAAAGGTGGCGGATAAATGAGAAATATATCTGATATCATTGAGAAATATCTAAAGCAAGTTATTGACTTAAGCAATAATAATGCGATTGAAATCAAGAGGAATGAGGTCGCTGATCGATTCGATTGTGTGCCGTCTCAAATCAACTATGTAATCAATACCCGTTTTACGTTAGAAAGAGGATTCGTAGTAGAAAGTAAACGAGGTGGAGGAGGTTACATTCGCATTATAAAAGTCAAACTGCATGATGATATAGACATTATTGATCAAATGCTTCATATGATTGATCATAGCGTTGCACAAGGAAATGCAGAAAGCATGATTATACGTTTAATAGAAGAGGGTATTATAACAAATCGTGAAGCTAAACTTATGTTAAGTGTACTAGATCGTTCTGTATTATTAATGGATGTTCCTTCTCGAGATGAACTTAGGGCTCGAATATTATGCGCAATGTTAAGAACACTGAAATATAAATAAATATAACTTTTGTTAAGAATGATAACTAAGATAATGCAGTTTAATATTGTAGGGATTTTGAAAGATGACATGTGCTTTTACTAAATGGATTAAGGAAAGAGAACAATCTAGTAATGTATGAAAAGTATCATGAGATAGATCGTTCCTGTTGTAAAGGTGGGGGATAGCGATGACTTGTCAAAACTGTAATATAAGACCAGCAACTTTACATTATACAAAAGTAATCAACGAAAAAAAGGCGGAAGTTCATCTTTGCGAGCAATGTGCAGAACAAAGTGGCTATACGTCTTTCTTTCAATCACCGCAGTCTAATTTTTCATTCCATGACCTATTAGCCGGATTATTGCATGGTGAACCAGCAATGTTTGAAGAAGGGCAAGATGCATTTTCAGATACAAATATATCAAGATGTCCAAATTGTAAGATGACATATGAACAATTTACAAAAGTGGGACGCTTTGGATGTGCTTCTTGTTACGATACATTTAAGGGGCATTTAAAACCATTGTTAAAACGTCTTCACGGTGGGCATACAGATCATTGTGGAAAAATTCCTGAACGTATAGAAGGAAATATCTACTTAAAGAAAGAATTAGATGAACTAAAACTCAATCTGAAACAATATGTACAGAAAGAGGAATTTGAGAAAGCGGCTGAAGTACGAGATAAAATTCGATGTCTTGTAAATCAGCTTAGTGAGCATAGAGAGGGGGAATAGTTCTATGTCACTGGACAGAATTATGAATGAAGCGATTAGTCCATGGATGAAGGGGGATGGCCCTGATTCTGATATTGTTTTAAGTAGTCGAATTCGTTTGGCTCGTAACTTTAAAAAATATCAATTCTCTACTATGCAAAACGAGGAAGAAGCTAAACAGATTCATGAGTTATTTAAGAAGAAGTTTATAAATAAACCTGTAGAACCTTTTGGGGAGTTTGAACTATTAAAAATGAATGAATTAAATCCTCTTCAAAGGAGAGTTTTAGTTGAGAAGCATTTAATTAGTCCAAATCTTGCAGGAACAGAATACGGAGCATGCCTACTATCAGAAAGTGAACATATAAGTATCATGCTTAATGAAGAGGATCATGTTAGGATTCAGTGCCTATTTTCAGGTTTACAGTTATCAGAGGCGCTTCAAAGTGCCAATCAAATAGATAACTGGATCGAGGAACAGGTTGAATATGCTTTTGATGAATCGCTTGGATATATTACGAGTTGCCCCACTAACGTCGGTACAGGATTAAGGGCTTCGGTAATGATTCATTTGCCGGGACTGGTTTTAACGAAAAGAATTAACCGTATTATACAAGTAATTCAAAAATTAGGGCTAGTAGTAAGAGGAATATACGGTGAAGGTAGCGAAGCGTTAGGTAATATATTTCAAGTGTCAAATCAAATGACACTAGGGAAGTCAGAAGAAGATATTATTGCAGATTTAAAGAGTGTCATTCAACAAATCATCCATCAAGAAAAAATGGCTAGAGAATTAATTGTACAAAATTCAAGTATTGAGCTTGAAGATAAAGTATATCGTTCTTACGGAATACTAGCTAACAGTCGTTTAATTCAATCTGCAGAAGCAGCTACTTGCTTATCAGATGTACGACTTGGTATTGACTTAGGATATATACAAGGTATATCGAGAAATATTTTAACTGAGTTAATGGTTCTTACTCAGCCGGGCATTTTGCAACAATATGCAGGAGGACCTCTAGGACCAGAAGAAAGAGATTATCGAAGAGCAACCTTAATCCGTGAGCGATTACGAATTGAACAAAATTAAGCGCAAGTAGGAGGCGATTTCTATGATGTTTGGAAGATTTACAGAACGAGCACAGAAAGTATTAGCTTTATCTCAAGAGGAAGCAATTCGCATTGGGCATAATAATATTGGAACAGAACATATTTTACTTGGGCTTGTACGCGAAGGTGAAGGAATTGCAGCAAAAGCGTTAATTGCTCTTGGATTAAGTCCAGAGAAAGTTCAAAAAGAGGTAGAAGCATTAATTGGACGTGGAACGGAAGCTTCTCAAACAGTACATTACACACCTCGTGCTAAAAAAGTTATTGAGTTGTCTATGGACGAAGCTCGTAAATTGGGCCATTCCTACGTTGGAACAGAACATATTTTACTTGGTTTAATCCGTGAAGGTGAAGGTGTAGCAGCACGTGTTTTAAATAATTTAGGTGTAAGCCTAAACAAAGCAAGGCAACAAGTGTTACAACTTCTTGGAAGTAATGAAGCTAGTTCAGGTCACCAAGGTGGTTCATCAACAAATGCGAATACACCTACACTTGACAGTCTAGCACGTGATTTAACAGTTGTTGCACGTGAAAATCGTTTAGATCCTGTTATTGGGCGTAGTAAAGAAATTCAACGTGTAATTGAAGTGTTAAGCCGTAGAACAAAAAACAATCCAGTATTAATTGGAGAACCTGGTGTAGGTAAGACAGCAATTGCGGAAGGATTAGCACAGCAAATTGTAAATAATGAAGTTCCTGAAACTTTAAGAGATAAGCGTGTTATGACATTAGATATGGGTACAGTTGTTGCTGGAACAAAATATCGTGGTGAATTTGAGGATCGTTTAAAGAAAGTGATGGATGAGATTCGCCAAGCTGGTAACATCATTCTATTTATTGATGAGCTTCATACGTTAATTGGTGCAGGAGGGGCGGAAGGTGCAATTGATGCATCGAATATTTTAAAACCATCTTTAGCACGTGGTGAATTACAATGTATTGGTGCAACAACTTTAGACGAATATCGTAAATATATTGAAAAGGATGCGGCATTAGAAAGACGTTTCCAACCAATTCATGTTGATGAACCAAACTTAGAAGAATCAGTTCAAATTTTAAAAGGTTTACGTGACCGTTATGAGGCGCATCACCGCGTATCTATTACAGATGATGCAATCGATGCGGCTGTAAAACTTTCAGATCGTTACATTACAGACCGTTTTTTACCTGATAAAGCAATCGATTTAATTGATGAGGCTGCATCAAAAGTGCGCTTACGTTCTTATACAACACCGCCAAACTTAAAAGAGCTTGAAGTGAAGCTTGAGGAAATTAGAAAAGAAAAAGATGCAGCTGTACAAAGCCAAGAATTTGAAAAAGCTGCTTCCTTACGTGATATGGAACAACGTTTACGTGAAAAGTTAGAAGATACAAAGCGTCAGTGGAAAGAGAAACAAGGACAAGAAAATTCAGAAGTAACAGTAGAAGATATTGCAAATGTCGTTTCCACATGGACACGTATTCCAGTTTCTAAACTTGCACAAACAGAGACAGATAAATTATTAAACTTGGAATCAATTTTACATGATCGTTTAATTGGGCAGGATGAAGCAGTTGTAGCTGTGGCAAAAGCTGTTCGTCGTGCGAGAGCGGGATTAAAAGATCCGAAACGTCCAATTGGCTCATTTATTTTCCTAGGACCGACTGGTGTAGGTAAAACAGAACTAGCGAGGGCTTTAGCAGAATCTATGTTCGGTGATGAGGATGCAATGATCCGCATCGATATGTCTGAGTATATGGAAAAGCATTCTACTTCTCGCTTAGTTGGATCTCCTCCAGGATATGTTGGATATGAAGAAGGTGGACAATTAACAGAGAAAGTTCGTCGTAAGCCATATTCAGTTGTCTTATTAGATGAAGTAGAGAAAGCTCATCCGGATGTGTTTAATATTTTACTACAAGTATTAGAAGATGGCCGTTTAACAGATTCTAAAGGACGTACAGTTGATTTCCGTAATACAATTGTTATTATGACGTCTAATGTTGGTGCAGACGCATTAAAACGTAATAAACATCTTGGATTTAACGTACAAGATGAGAGCCGCGATTATTCAGATATGAAAGGTAAAGTAATGGATGAATTGAAAAAGGCATTTCGTCCAGAATTTTTAAACCGTATTGATGAAATTATCGTGTTCCATATGCTTGAGAAAAAACATATTCAAGAAATTGTAACTCTTATGGTGAATCAGTTGGTGAATCGCTTAAAAGAACAAGAGATTGAATTGCACTTAACAGAAGGAGCAATTTCAGCAATTGCTGATAAAGGATTTGATCGAGAGTACGGTGCTCGTCCGCTTCGTAGAGCAATTCAAAAACATGTAGAAGATAGACTATCAGAAGAACTGTTAAAAGGTGCTATTGAGAAAGGGCAGAAAGTTATCTTTGATATAGAAGGAGAATCATTTGTCATTCATAGTGCGGAAAAGGTAAAATAAGTATAGACAAACAAAGAGGGCTACGCGATAGCCCTCTTTCTTGTACGAGAAGGATAAACGTTTGTAGATGAAAGTGAAGTGAACTATAAAAGATATGGCTAAAAAGAAAACAAAATTCACATGTCAAGAGTGTGGTTATCAGTCGCCAAAATATATGGGGAAATGTCCTGGATGTGGTAAATGGAATACGCTTGTTGAAGAGATGGAACCAGTTGTATCATCAAGGCGCCTTAATTATGTCAATGCAATTCAATCAGAAGTAACAAAACCAAGACGCTTAACAGAGGTAGAAACAAATTCTGAGGCGCGTATTGAAACGAAATTTCAAGAGTTTAACCGTGTACTTGGTGGCGGGATTGTAGATGGATCTTTAGTACTTATTGGTGGAGACCCTGGGATTGGAAAATCAACATTGTTATTACAAATTTCATCGCAATTAGCAGATTCTTCATATGATGTACTATACATATCAGGCGAGGAGTCAGCAAAGCAGATTAAACTTCGTGCAGATCGTTTGCATGTAAAGGGTAGTAATCTATTTGTTGTAGCAGAAACTGATCTACAGCGAATTGCAGCGCACATTGAAGAGATGAATCCAGCTTTTGTTGTTATTGACTCTATTCAAACGATACATTTACCTGAAGTGACGTCAGCCCCAGGAAGTGTAGCGCAAGTACGTGAATGTACAGCGGAATTAATGAAGCTTGCAAAGACGAAAGGGATTCCTATTTTTATCGTCGGACATGTGACAAAAGAAGGGGCAATTGCAGGACCACGTATGCTAGAACATATGGTTGATGCAGTTCTTTACTTTGAAGGAGATCGTCACCATACATATCGTATTTTGCGAGCTGTGAAGAACCGTTTTGGTTCCACAAATGAAATGGGTATCTTTGAAATGAAGGAACTAGGTCTTGCAGAAGTACTAAATCCTTCTGAAATTTTCCTTGAGGAACGTCCAGTTGGAGTTGCAGGATCCACAGTGGTTGCTTCAATGGAAGGAACCAGACCGGTTTTAGTAGAAATACAAGCATTAATCTCCCCTACTAGTTTTGGAAATCCTCGAAGAATGGCGACGGGAATTGATCATAACCGCGTTTCACTTATTATGGCAGTGCTAGAAAAAAGAACAGGTTTATTGTTGCAAAATCAAGACGCATATTTAAAAGTCGCGGGTGGCTTGAAATTAGATGAACCAGCAATCGATTTAGCTGTTGCCTTAAGTATTGCTTCAAGTTTCAGAGATAAAGCTACTGCACCAACCGATGCGGTAATAGGAGAAGTAGGCCTAACTGGAGAAATAAGAAGAGTATCAAGAATTGAACAACGTGTACAAGAAGCAGCAAAATTAGGATTTCAACGTGCTATTATTCCTAGAAAAAATTTGGGAGGATGGACAATTCCAGATGGGATTGAGGTAGTAGGTGTTTCTAATTTAGGAGAGGCGCTTCGTTTGACATTAGGAGGCTAGGCTATGGAGGAAAACAAGCAACGTGTCAAAAGTATGATTAACATTCTACAGCTCGTTGCCCCAGGAACACCACTACGCGAAGGGATAGATAACGTACTTCGTGCGCAAACTGGAGGGCTAATTGTTCTTGGGTATAATGAGCAGATTAAAAGTATTGTTGATGGAGGATTTCACATTAATTGTGCATTCTCACCGGCTAGTTTATATGAATTAGCAAAAATGGATGGGGCACTTATTTTAAATGAAACTGGGAGCAAAATTTTAATTGCAAATGCACAATTAGTTCCAGATCCATCCATTGATTCTATTGAAACAGGTATGCGTCACCGAACGGCAGAGCGTGTAGCAAAGCAGACGGCTAGCCTTGTTGTGGCTATTTCACAAAGACGTAACGTAATTACACTATATCAAGGGAACTTACGTTATACACTAAAAGATATAGGTGTAATTTTAACAAAGGCAAACCAAGCTATTCAAACGTTAGAAAAATATAAAGCTGTATGGAATGATGGGATTACGAATTTGGGCATTCTAGAATTTGAAGAGGTCGTTACAATGTCCGAGGTAGTTCACGTTTTACATAGTGTTGAAATGGTACTGCGTATTAAAAATGAAATAGTGAGCTACATTCATGAGTTAGGAACGGAAGGAAGGTTAATTCGTTTACAACTTACAGAATTACTAGCCGACTTAGAAGCAGAGGCAGCGTTATTAATTAAGGATTATTATCAAGAAAAAACGCAGGATCACCATCAAATTTTGAAAAAGTTACAAGATCTTGCAAATACACAGCTTTTAGAGGATAGCGATTTAGTTAAATTGCTTGGCTATCCAGGGCAAATGAGCTTAGAAGAAAGCGTGACACCGAGGGGATACCGAATCGCAAGCAAAATTTCTCGTGTTCCACCACTTATCATTGAAAATTTAATTAATCGATTTAAAACGCTACAAGGTGTTTGTCGTGCAACTATTAATGAATTGGATGATGTGGAAGGAATTGGGGAAGTTAGGGCGAAGAAAATACGAGAGGGCCTAAAAAGAATTCAAGAGCATCTCTATATGAGTAGACACAATTAAGAATATTACATTGATTCCATAATATAACGACACTAGAACATTTTTGGTATATGATATGGTATATTGGTAAATAAAACTATTTATATAAAAAAAACACGTCCGCTTTTGCATTCGGCGTTTTGATTAGCAAAACAATGGTTAATAATGAGTAGGAGGTGGTTGGATGTTAAAAAGGATCGTACAGCTCTTCTTTTTAGTGATCGGGGGAGCGTTAGGGATTTTTCTAATCCCAAAAGTTATTAATGTATTGGACGTCGGTGCTGTTCCTTGGCTTGAGGGATCGTACGTTCGTGCAATTATTGGTGCAATTATTTTATTTTTAACAACATTTTGGCTTGTGGATTATATTGTTCAACTTATTAAACATATCGAAGAAGCCCTTGTAAAGGCACCGGTAGCGGATGTTTTATTTGGTACATTAGGGTTGATCTCTGGTCTTATTGTTGCATATTTAATTTTGATACCAATTCGTGAATTCACGATTCCAGTCATTAGTACAGTATTACAAGTGTTCTTTACTCTTTTACTTGGTTATTTAGGATTCCAAGTAGGATTTAAAAAGAGAAATGAATTGCTAGGATTATTTACATTACCCCAGCGCGGAGGTAAGAAGAAAAACAATAGCGAGAACGAAGAGGTAGAGGTAGAAAAATCTACAACTCATTGGAAAATTCTCGATACAAGTGTAATTATTGATGGACGTATTGCGGATATTTGCCAAACGAAGTTTTTAGAAGGAACAATTGTGATTCCACAATTCGTATTAGAAGAGCTTCAGCATATTGCCGATTCTTCTGATGCTTTAAAGCGTAATCGTGGTCGCAGAGGATTAGACATTTTAAATCGTATTCAAAAAGAGCTACCAATTCCGGTGGAAATTTATGAAGGCGATTTTGAGGATATCCAAGAGGTGGATAGCAAGCTTGTAAAGTTAGCTAAAATCACTGGTGGAACTGTTGTAACAAATGATTTCAACTTAAACAAAGTTTCTGAACTACAAGGAGTAACAGTGTTGAACATTAACGATTTAGCAAATGCAATTAAACCAGTCGTACTCCCTGGTGAAGAATTAAGTGTTTATGTTGTGAAAGATGGTAAAGAACAAAATCAAGGTGTTGCATACTTAGATGATGGCACGATGATTGTAGTAGAAGACGGTAGAGAATATGTCGGTTCGCAACTTAATGTACTAGTTACAAGTGTGTTGCAAACATCGGCTGGTCGTATGATTTTCGCAAAACGTAAATTATTAGAAAAAGCATTATAAGTAGAGGATTATTAATATGTATACATTAATTATTCCGGCAGCGGGTCAAGGGAAACGGATGGGTGCTGGTAAAAACAAGTTGTTCTTACTTATAAATGGAGTACCTATCATTGTGCATACATTACGTGCTTTTGAAAAAGATAAAGCATGTAAACGTATTATCATGGCAATTAACGAAGAGGAACGTCCTTATTTTGAGGAGTTAATACAGAAGTACCAGGTTGAAAAGCAGGTGCAATTTATTCAAGGCGGGGCTGAAAGACAAGATAGTGTGTATAATGCGCTTCAGTATGTGAGAGGAGTTGAGTATGTTCTCGTACACGATGGTGCGCGCCCGTTCGTAACGAATAAGATGATGCAAGATGTATTAACTGTAGCAGAGAAATATGGTGCTTCCATTTGTGCAGTGCCAGTGAAGGATACAATTAAGAAAGTAGAACAGGGTGTTGTTGTTGAAACGGTAGAACGTTCTCAGCTTAAAGCGGTTCAAACACCGCAAGGATTTTCTGTTCCTCTTTTATTAGAAGCTCATAGAAGTGCAAAGCAAAGTTGTTTTCTTGGTACAGATGATGCAAGTCTCGTAGAACGTGTCGGGAAGCAAGTAGGCGTGGTAGAGGGGAGTTACTATAATATTAAAGTGACGACTCCAGAGGATTTACTAATTGCTGAAAGTTTCCTTCATGTTCAGAAGAAATAGAAGTGATGGTATTATAGTAAAGAAAAGCTCGGCAGTTGCCGAGCTTTTCTTTATAGAGATAGCAATATAATATAGAATTCATAAAGTAGTTTAGATTGAGGAGGATGTAAAGAATGTTTCGAATTGGACAAGGTTTTGATGTACATGAATTTGCGGAAGGTAGACCGTTAATTATCGGCGGAATTACAATTCCTCATGAAAAAGGATTAATCGGTCACTCGGATGCAGATGTATTGTTACATACGATTGCTGACGCATGTCTAGGAGCAATTGCAGCAGGAGATATTGGAAAACATTTTCCTGATACAGATCCTGCCTTTAAAGATGCGGATTCAGCTGTATTGTTACAAAAGGTTTGGGAATTTGTGTGTGAACAAGGTTATGAGCTAGGGAACCTAGATTGTACAATTATTGCCCAAAAGCCAAAAATGGCACCGCATATTGAAAGCATGCGTAAACGCATTAGTGAACTACTAGAAACGTCTATTGATAATATTAATGTAAAGGCAACAACAACAGAAAAATTAGGATTTACAGGTAGAGAAGAAGGGATTGCTTCTCAAGCGGTTGTTTTATTACAGAAAAAATAGTGGTTTTTAATTCGTAAGATGGATAATCACGTTTTTTTGGTGTACAATTATAGAATGTGTTGACATTAAGATTGGAAGGTGTACCAACTATGGAAAAGCAAGTGAGAGTGCGCTATGCGCCAAGTCCAACAGGACACTTACATATCGGAAATGCGCGTACGGCATTATTTAATTATTTATTTGCTCGTCATCAAGATGGTAAGTTTATTATTCGTATTGAAGATACTGATGTGAAACGTAATGTTGCTGGTGGAGAAGAAAGCCAATTAAAATACTTGAAATGGCTCGGTATGGACTGGGATGAAGGTGTTGATGTTGGTGGTGAATTTGGACCATATCGTCAAACAGAGCGTTTAGATATTTATAAAAAATTATATGAAGATTTATTAGAGCGTGATTTAGCTTACAAATGTTATATGACAGAAGAAGAGCTAGAGGCAGAGCGTGAAGGACAAATCGCTCGTGGTGAAACACCGCGTTATGCAGGAAACCACCGTGATTTAACTGAGGAGCAAATTAAAGGATTTGAGGCTGAAGGCCGTATTCCAAGTATTCGCTTCCGTGTGCCGGCTGATAGCGACTTCACGTTTAAAGATATCGTAAAAGATGAAGTTGCATTCCATTCAAATGATTTTGGTGATTTCGTTATCGTGAAAAAAGATGGAATTCCAACTTATAACTTTGCGGTAGCGGTAGATGATCACTTAATGGAGATTACACACGTACTTCGTGGTGATGATCATATTTCAAACACGCCAAAACAAATGATGATTTATGAAGCTTTCGGTTGGGATATCCCGAAGTTTGGTCATATGACTTTAATTGTAAACGAAAGCCGTAAAAAGCTAAGTAAGCGTGACGAATCTATTATTCAATTTATTGAGCAATATAAAGAGCTTGGATATCTTCCAGAAGCAATCTTTAACTTTATTGCATTACTAGGTTGGTCACCAGTAGGTGAAGAAGAAATCTTCTCTCAAGATGAGTTTATCAAAATGTTTGATGCAGCTCGTTTATCAAAATCACCTGCATTATTTGATTCTCAAAAACTAAAATGGATGAACAACCAATATATGAAAAAACAAGATTTAGATACGGTTGTTGAACTAAGCTTACCGCATTTAGTGAAAGCGGGTCGCGTAGGTGAAAACTTAAGTGAACAAGAACAAGCATGGGTTCGTGATGTAATTGCTTTATATCATGACCAAATGAGCTTTGGAGCTGAAATTGTAGAGCTTTCTGAAATGTTCTTTAAAGATCATGTTGATCATGAAGAAGAGGGACAAGAAGTATTGAAGGGTGAACAAGTACCTGAAGTACTTCGTACATTTGCCGATCAATTAGAAGCTTTAGAAGCAATGGAGCCAGCGGCAGTTAAGGCGGCTATTAAAGCAGTTCAAAAGGAAACAGGACATAAAGGTAAAAACCTATTTATGCCAATCCGTGTTGCTACTACTGGACAAACACATGGTCCAGAGCTTCCTAACGCTATTGCTCTTCTTGGAAAAGAAAAAGTTTTAAATCGTATTCAAAAAGTAATTGGTTAACATTTTCTAGGTTTAGCAATATAATAAGTATACCTAAAATCTAATAAGGAAAAGCGACGAGAAGGAGAAGTAGAAAATCAGGCTTTTTACAGAGAGAACCACCCTTAGGCTGGAAGTGGTTTATAAGCGGATTTTTGAAATGCCCCTTCGAGTCTTCTGTTGAACAGCGAAGTATTTCGCGGAACGTCTTAGGGCGCAAAGTAAACAGAAGCGGTGTAAACCGTTATCATGGATGAGTTTGAGGCTTCTTTAGCCTAAACAGAGTGGAACCGCGCTTAAAAGGCGTCTCTGTCTATATGACAGAGGCGTCTTTTTTTTATACCATGTAAATGGGTGTGAGTATAAGTTTTATCCCCTTGTATAAAGATTCAGGGGGAGTTAGGGGAGTTAGTTCACTCGAAAAAAGCAGCCCATAAAGGGGAGGGAACATCGATGTTTAAGAGGCTTCGGGAAGATATTGAAGTCGTTTTTGAACAGGATCCAGCGGCACGAAGTTATTTCGAAGTCATTTTAACTTACTCTGGATTACATGCAGTTTGGGGCCATCGAATTGCACATGCTTTTTATAAAAGGAATTTTTTCTTTATGGCACGTTGGATTTCGCAAGTTAGTCGTTTTTTTACTGGCATTGAGATTCATCCAGGAGCAACTATTGGTCGTCGTTTTTTCATTGATCATGGAATGGGGGTTGTAATTGGCGAAACGTGTGAAATTGGCGAAAACGTAACAATTTATCAAGGTGTCACATTAGGTGGTACAGGTAAAGAAAAAGGAAAGAGGCACCCTACAATTCAGGATAATGTATTAATTGCAACAGGTGCTAAAGTACTAGGTTCTATTACTGTTGGAGAGAATTCTAAAATTGGAGCAGGATCTGTCGTGTTGAAGGAAGTTCCTGCACATTCTACAGTTGTAGGTATACCTGGCCGAGTCGTTATTCAAAATGGAGTAAAGATTGGTCAAGAATTAAATCATTCTGATCTCCCGGATCCGATTTTTGATAAATTAAAGGTTATGGAAGCAGAACTTGATAAATTGAGAAAGCAACTCGAAGTAAAGGTAGAAAGGAAGGATAAAAATGACTATTCACATTTATAATACGTTAACGCGTCAAAAAGAAGAGTTTATGCCATTAGAAGAAAATAAGGTAAAGATGTATGTGTGCGGACCTACAGTGTATAACTACATTCACATTGGGAATGCAAGACCACCTATGGTATTTGATACAGTACGCCGTTACTTAGAATATAAAGGATATGATGTGCAGTATGTATCTAACTTTACTGACGTGGATGATAAATTAATTAAGGCGGCAAATGAATTAGGTGAAGATGTGCCAACAATTGCAGATCGTTTTGTTGAAGCTTACTTTGAAGATGTAACGGCACTAGGTTGCAAGCATGCAACGGTTCATCCACGTGTAACAGAAAATATGGATATCATTATTGAATTTATTCAAGAACTTGTGAATAAAGGGTATGCATATGAATCAGAAGGTGATGTGTACTTTAAAACGAAAGAATTCGAAGGTTACGGTAAATTATCACATCAACCGATTGCAGATTTACGTCACGGTGCACGTATTGAAGTAGGAGAAAAGAAACAAGACCCTCTTGACTTTGTTTTATGGAAAGCTGCGAAAGAAGGAGAAATCTTCTGGGAAAGCCCTTGGGGGAAAGGACGCCCAGGGTGGCATATTGAATGCTCAGCAATGGCGCGTAAATATTTAGGGGATACAATTGATATTCATGCTGGTGGTCAAGATTTAGCATTTCCTCATCATGAAAATGAAATTGCGCAGTCTGAGGCGTTGACAGGAAAAACATTTGCACGTTATTGGATGCATAATGGATATATTAATATTAATAACGAGAAGATGTCTAAGTCGCTTGGAAACTTCATTTTAGTTCACGATATCATCAAACAATATGATCCACAGTTAATCAGGTTCTTTATGCTATCGGTACATTACCGTCACCCAATTAACTTTAGTGAAGATTTATTGCAAAGTACGAATAATGGGCTAGAAAGAATTAAAACAGCTTACGGTAACTTAAAGCATCGTATGGAAAGTAGTACGGATTTAACGGACCATAATGAAAAATGGTTAGCTGAAATGGAAAAGTTCCAGGTTGCATTCGAAGAAGCGATGGATGATGATTTCAATACGGCTAATGCGATTACTGAATTATATAACGTAGCAAATCACGCAAATCAATATTTGTTAGAAGAACATACTTCTAAAATTGTAATTGAAGCGTATGTAAAACAACTTGAAACATTATTTAGTATTTTAGGATTAGAATTAGCGCAAGAAGAGTTGCTTGATGAAGAAATTGAAGCACTAATCCAAAAGCGTATTGAAGCTCGTCAAAATCGTGACTTCGCATTATCTGATCAAATTCGCGATGATTTAAAAGGACGTAATATTATTTTAGAAGATACCGCTCAAGGTACAAGATGGAAAAGAGGATAAGAATGATTGATGCAAAGCAATTGAACAGCTTAGCGTTAGCATATATGGGTGATGCGGTATATGAACAATATATCCGCTATCACCTCCTTCAAAAGGGGAAAGTTCGCCCTAATCAATTACATCGCTTAGGGACGAGCTTTGTTTCGGCAAAAGCACAGGCGAAAGTTGTTTATCATTTATTAGAGACGGCATTTTTGACAGAAGAGGAAGAGGCGGTATTAAGAAGAGGGCGTAATGCGAATTCGGGTACTGTTCCAAAAAATACAGATGTACAAACATATCGACACAGTACAGCCTTTGAAGCGCTAATCGGTTATCATCACTTGTTGAATAATCGTGAAAGATTGGACGAGATTGTATATAAGGCGATTGACGTTTTGGAAGAAAAGGAAGGGAGCACATCATCATGAGTAGTGAATATATTATCGGACGTAACCCTGTAATTGAAGCTTTAAGAGCGGGGCGAGATATTAATAAAATTTTGGTAGCAGAAGGTGCTGCCAAAGGACAAGTGCAGATTGTACTAGCATTAGCAAAAGAGAATAAGGTTATTTTGCAACACGCACCAAAGAAGAAATTAGATCAATTGGTTGAGGGAAATCATCAAGGTGTAATTGCTCAAGTAGCTGCATATCAATATGCTGAGTTAGAGGATTTGTTTAAATTAGCAGAAAAACGCAATGAAGATCCGTTCTTCTTAATTTTAGATGAAATTGAAGACCCACATAACTTAGGTTCTATTATGCGTACTGCGGATGCAACAGGGGCTCATGGGGTTATTATTCCAAAAAGAAGAGCGGTAGGACTTACAGCGTCAGTTGCGAAAGCGTCGACTGGGGCAATTGAATATATTCCTGTTGCACGTGTAACAAATTTATCGCGTACAATTGATGAATTAAAAGAACGCGGACTTTGGATTGCTGGTACAGATGCCAAAGGGAAAACAGATTACCGTAATTTAGATGGTAATATGCCAATCGGACTAGTAATTGGTAGTGAAGGAAAAGGTATGAGTCGTATTATTGGTGAAAAGTGTGATTTCCTAATTACTTTACCGATGGTCGGTAAAGTTACATCCTTAAATGCTTCAGTAGCCGCAAGTTTGTTAATGTATGAGGTATATCGTAAACGTCACGAAATTGGTAAATAAAAAATGAACGATATTTTAATCGTTGACGGTTACAACATTATCGGGGCTTGGGGAGACTTGAAGAAACTGCGGGATGTAGATTTACAGTCATCAAGAGACGCACTTATTGATAAGATGGCGGATTATCAAGGCTATACAGGCACAAAGGTAATGATTGTCTTTGATGCCTATACAGTCTATGGTATTGAAAAAAAGATGAAACAATCGCGGGTGGAAGTAATATTCACGAGAAAGAATCAAACTGCAGATGAAAAGATAGAACAACTTGCGATTGAGCTTAGAAATATAAATACACAAATATACGTTGCAACTTCGGATTATACGGAGCAATGGATTATATTTGCGCAAGGTGCACTTCGAAAATCTGCGCGTGAATTAGAGTTAGAAGTGCAAGCGATGGAACAACAAGTAAGAAGGTGTACAAAAGACACGAAAGAAAAGCAACCCGCCATGCGAAAGATATTTAGTGAGGATATTACAGAAAAATTAGAAAAATTAAGAAGAGGAGAGCGTTGAGGCATTGACGCTCTTTATCTTTTTACTGTATAATATTGCTAAATATATAGCGGTCGGAGGGATCAAGGTGGAAGCAGGCTTCGTAAGTGTAGGCGACGTTACATTTCGTGATTTAGAGGATGAGGCAATCGTTGAGTTAGTTCGAAAAGGTAATACTGACGCTCTAGAATATTTAATTCACAAATATAAGAACTTTGTTCGCGCGAAATCAAGATCTTATTTCTTAGTGGGTGCCGATCGAGAAGACATTGTTCAAGAAGGCATGATTGGGTTGTTTAAAGCCATTCGTGATTATAAAGGGGACAAGCTGTCTTCGTTCAAAGCATTTGCTGAACTGTGTATCACTCGACAAATTATTACCGCTATTAAAACAGCAACAAGGCAAAAACATATTCCGTTAAATTCGTATGTGTCTTTAGACAAGCCAATTTACGATGAGGAATCTGATCGAACATTATTAGATGTTATTTCGGAATCGAAAGTAACTGATCCAGAAGAGATGATTATCAGTCAGGAAGAATATACAGACATAGAATCAAAAATATCTGAATTATTAAGCGATTTAGAAAGAAAAGTGCTCTCTTTATACTTAGATGGTCGTTCCTATCAAGAAATTTCAGAACAGTTAAACAGGCACGTGAAATCTATTGATAACGCATTGCAGCGTGTAAAAAGGAAATTAGAAAGATATATGGAGATGAGAGAGAGTACAACTTTAAATTCATAGCAAGTGCCGCAGGTGTAAAATAATTCACCTGTTTTCTTTTTGTTAAGAGAGTGAAAGTCATGACATTGACATTGTCTTTTGTTGTATGATACATTTTTAGGGACAATGTTACAAGGTTGGTGTAACTAATGAGGAAAAAAGTTGTACTCTCATGTGAAGAGTGTAAAAATCGAAACTACTCTACGATGAAAGATACGAGCTCAGTAGAGCGACTTGAGATAAAGAAGTTTTGTAAAACATGCAATAAGCATACAGTTCACAAAGAAACAAAATAAATAATACACTGGAGGTCCCGTAGATGCGTTTAACGAACTTTTTCGGCGATGTAGGTCGCGAAATGAAAAAAGTAAGTTGGCCTAAAAAAGATGAATTACTCCGCTCAACAACGACTGTTATCGCGACAGTTGTGTTCTTTGCGATTTTCTTCGCAGTGGTTGATATGGGCATTTCTTCTTTAATTCGGTTAATTCTTGGTTAATTCTTGAATAAGAAGCACTTATCCATGATATAATGTTATTTATAAGAACTGTGTAAAAGCCCGGTGAACGGGTTTTTTCATTTGCGCAAAAAAATGTACGTCAGGGAGGGAAGGACGCTCGTCCTAAATGAATGGAAAAAAGTTGGTATGTTGTCCATACTTATTCTGGATATGAAAATAAAGTAAAAGCAAACCTAGAGAAACGTGTAGAATCAATGGGTATGCAAGATAAAATTTTCCGTGTTGTTGTCCCGGAAGAAGTAGAAGTAGAAATGAAAAATGGTAAAGAAAAAATAACGAAAAGAAAAGTGTTCCCAGGTTACGTATTAGTAGAACTAATCATGACTGACGATTCTTGGTATGTTGTTCGTAATACGCCAGGTGTAACAGGTTTTGTTGGTTCTTCTGGTTCAGGATCTAAACCATCGCCTCTATTAGAAGAGGAAGTTGTTACCATCATGAAGCATATGGGAATGGACAATGAAGTGGTTGATTTCGAATTTGAACTTCATGAAACAGTGCGTGTAAATGAGGGGCCATTCGCGGATTATACAGGTGCGATTGAAGAAATTGATGTGGAAAAGAAAAAAGTTAGCGTGCTTGTAGACATGTTCGGTCGCGAGACTCCGGTTGAACTTGATTTCCATCAAATTGAAAAATTATAAAATGAAACTTGAAATGAATTGTAAAAAGTGATAATATCTTTTAAGTCAGTACGTCTTCGGTAACGGAGACGTTTTTTGAAAAAGATTTTATCATTATGATAAAATATGAAGTGGGAGGGCAAATCACTGCCCAATTGACCACATCACGGACTTAAGGAGGTGTGTCTCGTGGCTAAAAAGGTAATTAAAATAGTAAAACTTCAAATTCCTGCAGGTAAAGCTAATCCAGCTCCGCCGGTTGGTCCAGCATTAGGACAAGCAGGTGTTAACATCATGGGCTTCTGTAAAGAGTTTAACGCTCGTACAGCTGATCAAGCTGGTCTTATCATCCCTGTTGAAATTACGGTATTTGAGGACCGTTCATTCACTTTCATTACTAAAACTCCTCCTGCTGCTGTTCTTCTTAAGAAAGTAGCTGGTATTGAGTCTGGTTCTGGTGAACCAAACCGTAATAAAGTGGCAACTGTTAAGCGTGATAAAGTACGCGAAATCGCTGAAACTAAAATGCCTGACCTAAACGCTGCTAGTGTAGAAGCTGCAATGCGTATGGTTGAAGGTACTGCGCGCAGTATGGGCATCGTTATCGAAGACTAATTCGATTTGTTTTTTGTAAAAAAGGTTGCGGGTCTGGAATTCCAATTCGCAACCTTTATTATCGTAAATGATTATCATTTTTAAATAAATGGATGGGCGCACATCCTCGGGGGTTCCCGGAATGAAGGCGTAAACGTGGGAGGTTATTCCGCTAAAACCACATTCAAGGAGGAAACAAACATGGCTAAAAGAGGTAAAAAGTACGTTGAAGCTGCGAAGCTTGTTGATCGTGCATCTGCTTACTCTGCAACAGAAGCAGTAGAATTAGTAAAGAAAACAAACACAGCTAAATTTGATGCAACTGTAGAAGCTGCATTCCGTTTAGGTGTTGACCCTAAGAAAGCTGACCAACAAATTCGTGGTGCAGTTGTTCTTCCACACGGTACTGGTAAAGTACAACGTGTATTAGTATTCGCTAAAGGCGAAAAAGCAAAAGAAGCAGAAGCTGCTGGCGCTGAATTCGTAGGCGATGCTGATTACATCGGTAAAATCCAAAAAGGTTGGTTCGATTTCGATGTAGTAGTAGCAACTCCTGACATGATGGGTGAAGTTGGTAAACTTGGTCGTGTATTAGGACCTAAAGGTTTAATGCCAAACCCTAAAACTGGAACAGTTACTTTCGATGTAACTAAAGCTGTTAACGAAATCAAAGCTGGTAAAGTTGAATACCGCGTTGATAAAGCTGGTAACATCCACGTTCCAATCGGTAAAGTATCTTTCGAAGATGCTAAATTAGTAGAAAACTTCAAAACAATTGCTGACACGCTACAAAAAGCTAAGCCAGCTGCTGCAAAAGGTACTTACATGAAGAACGCAACTGTTGCTTCTACAATGGGACCTGGCGTACGCGTAGACGTTTCTACACTTGCGTAAAAATTGGAAGTTGACTTCTTAAAGAAGTTTTAATATAATCATTTATGTTGTGAATTTTAATAGTGTACCGTAGACAGTAGGAGTCGATTCGACTTAATTCCCTACCTAGGTGTTAATATACGAAGCGGAATCTTTTTTCTGTGACTATATGCCTCCATGTCTACAAGTTGGGCATGGAGGTTTTTAGTGCACTTTCGGTACATCTTCTATATAATCTACAGGAGGTGTAATAACATGAGCAAAGTAATCGAAACTAAACAACAAGTTGTAACTGAAATCGCTGAAAAACTTCGCGCGAGTAAATCTACAATTGTTGTTGACTACCGTGGTTTAACAGTTTCTGAAGCAACAGAATTACGTAAAAACTTACGTGAAGCTGGCGTTGAGTTCAAAGTTTACAAAAACTCTTTAACTCGTCGTGCTGCAGAGTCTGCTGAAATGGCTGAGTTAAACGAATTCTTAACAGGACCAAACGCAATCGCGTTCAGTAACGAGGATGTAGTTGCTCCTGCGAAAGTATTAAACGACTTCGCTAAAAATCATGAAGCTTTAGAAATTAAAGCAGGCGTAATCGAAGGTAAACTTGTAACACTTGATGAGGTTAAAGCTATCGCTACTCTTCCATCACGTGAAGGCTTACTTTCTATGCTTCTTAGCGTTCTTCAAGCTCCAATCCGTAACCTTGCACTTGCTACTAAAGCAGTTGCAGATCAAAAGGAAGAGCAAGGCGCTTAATTTTTTAAAAGATAATTACTTGTTATCTATAAAACAATACAAACCTATTTAAGGGAGGATATTTACAATGACTAAAGAACAAATCATTGAAGCAGTTAAATCTATGACTGTATTAGAACTTAACGACTTAGTAAAAGCTATCGAGGAAGAATTCGGCGTAACTGCTGCTGCTCCTGTAGCTGTAGCTGGTGGCGCTGGTGAAGCTGCTGCTGAGCAAACTGAATTTGACGTAGTACTTGCAAGTGCTGGCGCTCAAAAAATCAAAGTTATCAAAGCTGTACGTGAAATCACTGGTCTTGGCTTAAAAGAAGCTAAAGAATTAGTTGACAACACTCCAAAAGCAATCAAAGAAGGCGTTACTAAAGAGGAAGCTGAAGAAATGAAAGCTAAACTTGAAGAGGTTGGCGCTGCTGTAGAAGTTAAGTAATTAACTTTTGGTGCTTTTAAAAAAAGCTCGCTCTCATGCGAGCTTTTTTTTTAACTGTAAAGAAAAGAGGTGGCCATATGGCAGACCATTATTTTTCTAACGACCCTTCTAGTAAAAGTGATCGTAAACGATGGGAATTTACACTTCGTGAATCTCGATTTACTTTTTTATCTGACCATGGGGTGTTCTCGAAAAACGAAGTGGACTTTGGTTCTCGTCTTTTAATTGAAGCGTTTCAAATGCCAGATGTTAAAGGTAATGTGTTAGACGTAGGATGTGGGTACGGTCCAATCGGTTTGTCGTTAGCGAAAGAGTTTCAAGATCGTGAAATTCACATGGTGGATGTGAATGAAAGGGCCTTGGGACTTGCAAAAGAAAATGCCGCTAATAACAGAATTGAAAATATACGTATTTTGCAAAGTAGTGTCTATGAAAATGTAGATGGCAAGTATGCTGCTATTCTATCTAATCCTCCAATTCGTGCTGGTAAAGATATCGTGCATGAGATTTTAGAAAAGGCTGTGGAGTATTTAGTTTCAGGTGGAGAATTGTGGATTGTTATTCAAAAGAAACAAGGTGCGCCATCTGCGCTTAAAAAACTAGAAGAAGCATTTTCTGAAGTTGAAGTTGTAGAAAAGAAAAAAGGATATTATATCATAAAATCAAAAAAGCGTTGACGGTTATTTTTGGCTATGTTAACATTATACAATGCCAATATATGATTTTCTGCGTTGAGAAAGATGTATATTTTTGTTTCTCTTGGAAAAGATAGTAAAATCAGCAGATTATGAAACAGAATGATGGTTTTCTTATAGAAGCCATTTTTCTTTTTTGAGCAGATAGAAAGACTCAACGTATCTATCTTTAAGAGAAAAAAACTACGCTAATAGCAGTAGTTGTATTTATTTGTGATTTTTGCACAAATTTTTTTGTGCATTTATAATACTCATGATTTGAGGGGTGAAGCAGTTGACAGGTCAACTAGTTCAATACGGACGCCACCGCCAACGAAGAAGTTATGCCCGTATTAGTGAAGTATTAGAGTTACCAAATCTTATCGAAATTCAAACCTCTTCTTATCAGTGGTTTCTTGATGAGGGTTTGCGAGAAATGTTCCAAGACATTTCTCCGATCGAAGACTTTACGGGAAATCTATCGCTTGAATTTATCGACTACAGCTTAGGTGAACCTAAATACTCTGTAGAAGAATGCAAAGAGCGTGATGTGACGTATGCAGCACCACTTCGTGTAAAAGTGCGTCTAATCAACAAGGAAACTGGTGAAGTAAAAGAACAAGATGTGTTCATGGGAGATTTCCCACTCATGACAGAGACTGGAACATTCGTAATTAACGGTGCAGAACGTGTTATCGTTTCCCAGTTAGTTCGCTCTCCAAGCGTATACTATAGTGGCAAAGTGGATAAAAACGGAAAACGTGGTTTTACTGCTACTGTAATTCCAAACCGCGGAGCTTGGTTAGAGTATGAAACAGATGCTAAGGATGTTGTATATGTGCGTATTGACCGTACGCGTAAACTTCCTGTAACTGTTTTGTTACGCGCATTAGGGTTTGGCTCTGATCAAGAAATCACCGAGCTTTTAGGTGATAACGAATACTTAAGCAATACGTTAGAAAAAGACAACACAGATAGCACAGAGAAAGCATTGCTTGAAATTTATGAGCGTCTACGCCCTGGTGAACCACCAACAGTAGAAAATGCAAAGAGCTTACTTGTGTCTCGTTTCTTTGATCCGAAGCGCTACGATTTAGCAAATGTAGGTCGCTATAAGATCAACAAAAAGCTACACATTAAAAACAGATTGTTTAACCAACGTTTAGCTGAAACACTGGTGGATCCAGAAACTGGTGAAATTTTAGCGGCAGAAGGAACAGTCTTAGATCGTCGTACACTGGATCGTATTCTACCTTACTTAGAGAAAAACATTGGATTCAAAACAGCGAAACCAATGGGTGGAGTGGTAGCAGGCGATGTTGAGCTGCAATCTATTAAGATCTATGCTCCAGAATCAGAAGGCGAACGATCTATAAACGTAATTGGGAATGCAAATATTACTCGTGATATAAAAAACATCACACCAGGTGATATTCTTGCTTCTATTAGCTACTTCTTTAACTTGCTATATAAAGTAGGGGATACAGATGATATTGACCACTTAGGAAATCGTCGTCTGCGTTCTGTAGGAGAGTTACTACAAAACCAATTCCGTATCGGTCTTTCTCGTATGGAACGTGTTGTTCGTGAGAGAATGTCGATTCAAGATACAAATGCAATTACACCACAAGCGTTAATTAACATTCGCCCGGTTATTGCATCTATTAAAGAGTTCTTCGGAAGTTCTCAGTTATCTCAGTTCATGGATCAAACAAACCCATTAGCAGAGTTAACTCACAAACGAAGACTATCTGCATTAGGACCCGGTGGTTTAACGCGTGAGCGCGCAGGCTTTGAAGTACGTGACGTTCACTACTCTCACTATGGTCGTATGTGTCCAATCGAAACACCAGAGGGACCAAACATCGGTTTGATTAACTCATTATCTTCGTTTGCGAAAGTAAATGAGTTTGGTTTCATTGAAACGCCATACCGTCGTGTTGACCCAGAAACTGGTCTTGTAACAGGGCAGGTTGATTATTTAACAGCAGATGAAGAAGATAACTATGTTGTAGCCCAAGCGAATATGAAATTATCTGAAGTAGGGGAATTCCTTGATGAAGATATCGTAGCTCGTTTCCGTGGTGAAAACATTGTCACAAATAAAGAACGCATCGACTACATGGATGTATCTCCAAAACAAGTAGTGTCGGCAGCGACAGCTTGTATTCCGTTCTTAGAAAACGATGACTCTAACCGCGCACTTATGGGAGCGAACATGCAACGTCAGGCGGTTCCGTTAATAAATCCGGAATCTCCGATTGTAGGTACAGGTATGGAGTACGTATCAGCAAAAGACTCAGGTGCTGCAGTAATCTGTAAACAGCCTGGTGTTGTTGAGCGCGTAGAAGCACGTGAAGTTTGGGTACGTCGCTATGTAGACGTTGACGGTCAAACAGTAAAAGGCGACTTAGATCGCTACAAAATGCAAAAATTCATTCGTTCTAACCAAGGAACTTGCTACAACCAACGTCCAATCGTAAGTGTTGGAGACCAAGTTGTAAAAGGTGAAATCCTTGCGGATGGTCCTTCTATGGAACTAGGTGAACTAGCTCTTGGACGTAACGTGCTTGTTGGCTTTATGACATGGGACGGTTATAACTATGAGGATGCGATCATCATGAGTGAGCGCCTTGTAAAAGATGATGTGTACACTTCTATCCATATTGAAGAATATGAATCAGAAGCTCGTGATACGAAGCTTGGACCAGAAGAAATTACACGTGATATCCCGAATGTTGGAGAAGATGCACTTCGTAATCTTGACGAGCGCGGTATTATTCGCGTCGGTGCTGAAGTAAAAGATGGAGATCTACTTGTTGGTAAAGTAACGCCAAAAGGTGTAACAGAATTAACAGCAGAAGAACGTCTATTACATGCAATCTTCGGTGAGAAAGCACGTGAAGTACGTGATACATCACTACGTGTACCACACGGTGGTGGCGGTATTATCTTAGACGTAAAAGTGTTTAACCGTGAAGATGGCGATGAATTGCCACCAGGCGTGAATCAACTTGTACGTGCATATATCGTTCAAAAGCGTAAAATTTCTGAAGGTGACAAAATGGCCGGTCGTCATGGTAACAAAGGTGTTATTTCCCGTATTTTACCGGAAGAAGATATGCCTTACTTACCAGATGGTACGCCAATCGATATCATGTTAAACCCATTGGGGGTACCATCTCGTATGAATATCGGTCAGGTATTAGAGCTTCATCTTGGTATGGCAGCAAGATACCTTGGTATTCACATTGCAACACCGGTATTCGATGGTGCTCGTGAGGAAGATGTATGGGGCACAATTGAAGAAGCTGGTATGGCAAATGACGCGAAAACAATCCTGTATGACGGACGTACTGGTGAGCCATTCGATAACCGTGTATCTGTTGGTGTCATGTATATGATCAAACTTGCGCACATGGTTGACGATAAGCTTCATGCTCGTTCTACTGGACCATACTCACTTGTAACGCAGCAACCTCTTGGAGGTAAAGCTCAGTTCGGTGGACAGCGTTTCGGTGAGATGGAGGTTTGGGCACTTGAAGCTTATGGTGCCGCGTATACTCTTCAAGAAATCTTAACAGTGAAGTCTGATGATGTTATTGGACGTGTTAAGACGTATGAAGCAATTGTTAAAGGTGAAAATGTTCCAGAACCAGGCGTTCCTGAATCATTCAAAGTATTGATTAAAGAACTGCAAAGTTTAGGTATGGACGTTAAAATGATGTCGATCAACGATACAGAAATTGAAATGCGTGATACGGAAGATGATGATCATCAATCAGCAGATAAATTGAATGTTGAAGTTGAGACAACTAAGGAATAATTGGGATAACCTGTAGACTAAAAGGGAGGTAGGCCCCTTGATAGATGTAAATAACTTTGAATATATGAAGATTGGACTTGCTTCACCTGACAAGATTCGTTCTTGGTCATACGGTGAAGTTAAGAAACCAGAAACAATTAACTATCGTACGTTAAAGCCTGAAAAAGATGGCTTGTTCTGTGAGCGTATTTTCGGACCACAAAAGGACTGGGAATGTCATTGCGGAAAATATAAACGTGTACGTTATAAAGGTGTAGTTTGTGATCGATGTGGCGTTGAAGTAACGCGTGCAAAAGTTCGTCGTGAACGTATGGGTCATATCGAATTAGCTGCTCCTGTATCTCATATTTGGTATTTCAAAGGTATCCCGAGCCGCATGGGACTTGTCTTAGACATGTCCCCTCGCGCGCTTGAAGAAGTAATTTATTTCGCTTCTTATGTTGTAACAGAAAGTGGAGATACACCACTTGATAAGAAGCAATTACTTTCTGAGAAAGAATACCGTGCATATCGTGATCGATATGGCAGTACATTCCATGCTGCTATGGGTGCAGAAGCGATTAAAAAATTACTGCAAGACATCGATTTAGATAAAGAAGTAGACTTCTTAAAAGAAGAATTAAAAACAGCACAAGGACAACGCCGTACTCGTGCTATTAAACGTCTAGAAGTATTAGAAGCATTCCGTAACTCTGGAAATCACCCATCTTGGATGATCTTAGAGGTTCTTCCAGTTATCCCACCAGAACTACGCCCGATGGTACAGTTAGATGGTGGACGTTTTGCTACTTCTGACTTAAACGACTTATATCGTCGTGTAATTAACCGTAACAACCGTTTAAAACGTCTATTGGACTTAGGTGCACCAAGCATCATCGTTCAAAATGAAAAACGTATGTTACAAGAAGCTGTAGACGCATTAATCGATAATGGTCGCCGTGGCCGTCCAGTTACTGGACCAGGTAACCGTCCATTAAAATCACTATCTCACATGCTTAAAGGTAAACAAGGACGTTTCCGTCAAAACTTATTAGGTAAACGTGTTGACTACTCTGGCCGTTCTGTAATCGTTGTAGGACCGAACTTAAAGATGTACCAATGTGGATTGCCGAAAGAAATGGCACTTGAATTGTTTAAACCTTTCGTTATGAAAGAGTTAGTTGGAAAAGGATTAGCACACAACATTAAGAGTGCTAAACGTAAAATCGAGCGTGTACACCCTGAAGTTTGGGACGTTTTAGAATCTGTGATTAAAGAGCATCCAGTACTTCTAAACCGCGCACCAACACTTCACCGTCTTGGTATCCAGGCGTTTGAACCTACACTAGTAGAGGGTCGTGCAATCCGTCTTCACCCACTTGTATGTACTGCATACAACGCGGACTTTGACGGTGACCAAATGGCGGTTCACGTTCCGTTATCATCAGAGGCACAAGCGGAAGCTCGTATTCTTATGTTAGCGGCACAAAACATCTTGAATCCAAAAGACGGAAAACCAGTTGTTACTCCATCTCAAGATATGGTATTAGGTAACTATTACTTAACACTTGAGCGCGAGGGTGCAATCGGTGAAGGTATGGTCTTCAAAGATGCAAACGAAGCAATACTTGCATACCAAAATGGATATGTACATCTGCACACACGTGTTGCAGTTGCTGCGAGTTCGGTAAATAATGTAACGTTTACTGAAGAGCAAAAGAGTAAGCTTCTATTAACAACAGTTGGTAAATTAATATTTAACGAAATCTTACCAGAGTCGTTCCCTTATATTAATGAACCAACAAACTCAAACCTTGAAAAAGAAACACCAGCGGAATATTTCGTTGAAAAAGGTGCGAACATTAAAGAAATTATTGCTAGTCGCGAAGAAGTGGCGCCATTTAGCAAGAAAATCCTTGGTAACATTATTGCGGAAGTATTCAAACGTTTCCAAATTACGGAAACATCTCGCATGCTTGACCGTATGAAAAACTTAGGATTTAAATACTCTACAAAAGCTGGTATTACAGTTGGGGTATCAGACATTCTTGTATTAGGCGAAAAAAATGAAATTCTCCATGAAGCACAAGCAAAAGTAGATAATGTAATTAAACAATTCCGTCGCGGTTTAATCACGGAAGAAGAACGTTACGATCGCGTTATCTCTATTTGGAGTAATGCAAAAGATGTTATCCAAGGAAAACTGATGAAATCCTTGAATAAACGCAACCCAATCTTCATGATGAGTGATTCTGGTGCCCGTGGTAACGCATCGAACTTTACTCAGCTTGCTGGTATGCGTGGTCTGATGGCCAATCCATCTGGTCGTATCATTGAGCTTCCAATCAAATCAAGTTTCCGTGAAGGTTTAACAGTACTTGAGTACTTCATCTCTACGCATGGTGCGCGTAAAGGTCTTGCCGATACAGCACTTAAAACTGCCGATTCTGGTTACTTAACACGTCGTCTTGTAGACGTTGCACAAGATGTAATTGTTCGTCAAGATGATTGTGGGACAGATCGTGGTTTACTAATTGGTGCGATTAAAGAGGGTAATGAAGTTATTGAGTCACTATATGATCGTCTTGTTGGACGTTTTGCGAGAAAAACTGTAAAACATCCTGAAACAGGTGAAGTATTAATTGCTGAAAATCAATTAATTACTGAAGATATTGCTCATATCGTTGAAAAGTCGGGTGTTGAAACTGTAAATATTCGTTCAGCGTTTACGTGTAATACTCGCCATGGTGTATGTAAAAAGTGTTACGGTCGTAACTTAGCAACTGGTACAGACGTAGAAGTAGGAGAGGCGGTAGGTATTATCGCAGCTCAATCTATCGGTGAGCCAGGTACACAGTTAACGATGCGTACGTTCCATACAGGTGGGGTTGCCGGAGATGATATCACACAAGGTTTACCTCGTATCCAAGAGATCTTCGAGGCTCGTAATCCGAAGGGTCAGGCAGTTATCAGTGAAATCGACGGTGTTATCGCAGCGATCAACGATGTTAAAGATCGCCAAGAAGTAGTTGTACAGGGTGAAGTTGAAGCTCGTACGTATGCTATTCCTTACGGTGCTCGTCTGAAAGTAACTCTAGGACAGCCAATTAGCCACGGTAAAGAGTTAACAGAAGGTTCTATTGATCCGAAGGAATTACTAAAAGTAACGGACATTACAGCAGTTCAAGAATACTTATTACGTGAAGTTCAAAAAGTATACCGTATGCAAGGGGTAGAAATTGGTGACAAACACGTAGAAGTAATGGTACGTCAAATGCTACGTAAAGTTCGTGTAAGTGATGCGGGTGAAACAGATGTATTACCAGGAACATTACTAGACATCCATCAGTTTACTGATGCGAATGCGAAGGTGTTACTGAAAGGTAAACAACCAGCAACAGCTAGACCGGTTCTACTTGGTATTACTAAAGCTTCACTTGAAACTGATTCGTTCTTATCTGCAGCATCGTTCCAAGAAACAACTCGTGTTCTAACAGATGCAGCAATTAAGGGTAAACGCGATGAGCTTCTAGGATTGAAAGAGAATGTTATTATTGGTAAGCTTGTTCCTGCTGGAACAGGTATGAATCGTTATCGCCAAGTGGATCTTGTAAAAACAACACAAGATAACATGAATGTAGAAAACGATGAAGTTTATGTGGAACAGTAAAATTTTCCGTCGTAAATTTTGTATAAAAACAGCTAATCCTAGTTGACATTGTATGAGACAAAATGTTACTATAATCAAGGTTGCTCCTGAACGATGCTTTGGAGGATATTTATATGTCTTATCAAAAAGTGTCAAATGCTGAAAATGTAGTCGTTGGTTATAAACGAACATTGGAAGCAATCAAAAATGGTATAGTTAAAGAAGTTGTTATTGCGGAAGATGCTGATGTGCGGTTAACCCATGTTATCATTCGTACTGCCTTGCAACATAACATACCCATAACCAAAGTTGAATCAGTTCGTAAGCTTGGAAAAGTTTCGGGGATTCAAGTGGGAGCTTCAGCAATAGGAATAATAAGTTAAAACTGTTTTTGTGAGGAGAGAGCATTTGCTCTTCCTTGCAAAAACTTTGTTTTCAACTAATAATGAACCACCTGGATATGTGGTCATACAAACATGCGAAGGGAGGATAAACAAATGCCTACTATTAACCAATTAGTGAGAAATGGTCGTACTGATAAAGTATGGAAGTCTAAATCACCTGCGTTAAACAAAGGTTTTAATTCTTTAAAGAAAAAATCAACTGATATCTCTGCACCTCAAAAACGTGGTGTGTGTACTCGTGTTGGTACAATGACTCCGAAGAAACCGAACTCAGCGTTACGTAAATACGCTCGTGTACGTTTAACAAATGGTATTGAAGTTACAGCTTACATCCCAGGTATCGGTCATAACCTACAAGAGCATAGCGTAGTATTAATTCGCGGTGGTCGAGTAAAGGATTTACCAGGGGTACGTTACCACATCGTTCGTGGTGCGCTTGATACAGCTGGTGTTGACAAACGTATGCAAGGACGTTCTAAATATGGTACTAAGCGACCAAAACCTGCTAAAAAATAATAAACTTATAATGAAAGGAGGAACTCAATATGCCTCGTAAAGGACCTGTTGCGAAACGTGACGTGTTACCAGATCCAATGTACAATTCTAAGCTTGTAACACGCCTAATCAACAAAATGATGGTTGACGGTAAAAAAGGTAAATCTCAAACAATTCTTTATAACGCTTTCGAAATCGTTCGTGAACGTTCAGATAAAGAACCAATGGAAGTATTCGAGCAAGCTCTTAAGAACATCATGCCTGTTCTTGAAGTACGTGCTCGTCGTGTTGGTGGTGCTAACTACCAAGTTCCGGTTGAGGTTCGTCCAGAACGCCGTACAACTTTAGGTCTTCGCTGGTTAGTAAACTATGCTCGTCTTCGTGGTGAAAAAACTATGGAAGAGCGTCTAGCTTACGAAATCTTAGATGCATCTAACAACGCTGGTGCAGCTGTTAAGAAACGTGAAGACACTCATAAAATGGCAGAAGCTAACAAAGCATTTGCTCATTACCGTTGGTAGGATTCAACGTAAAATAAATGTAAGCATAAACCGCTTTATTTGTCGCTTATGGAAGTGTGGAGAGGGAGAATGCCTCTCCCTTTCGTTGGGCGCTCGTTTTACATAATGAGGGTACTGGACACTGGCATATGTAACAATATAAAGTGGCTTTTTTGCTACTTAAAATAAAATAATCCAATCCATATATGGAAGGAGCAAGACACCAAATGACTAGAGAGTTCTCTTTAGAAAACACTCGTAATATTGGTATCATGGCTCACATCGATGCTGGTAAAACAACAGCAACTGAGCGTATTCTGTATTACACAGGACGTATTCATAAAATCGGTGAAACTCATGAAGGTGCATCTCAGATGGACTGGATGGAGCAAGAGCAAGAACGTGGTATCACAATTACTTCTGCTGCAACTACAGCACAATGGAAAGGTCACCGTGTAAATATCATTGACACTCCAGGACACGTAGATTTCACAGTAGAAGTAGAACGTTCTTTACGCGTACTTGATGGCGCAGTAGCAGTACTTGATGCACAATCTGGTGTAGAACCACAAACAGAAACTGTTTGGCGTCAGGCTACTACTTATGGTGTACCTCGTATCGTATTCGTTAACAAAATGGATAAGATTGGTGCAGATTTCTTATACTCTGTAGGAACAATCCACGATCGTTTACAAGCAAACGCACATCCAATTCAGTTACCAATCGGTGCTGAAGACGAGTTCAATGGTATCATTGACCTTGTTGAAGAGTGTGCTTACATGTACAGTAACGATTTAGGAACAGACATCGAGCGTGTTGAAATTCCTGAAGAGCACAAAGAATTAGCTGAAGAATACCGTGGAAAACTTATTGAAGCGGTAGCTGAGCTTGATGAAGAAATGATGATGAAGTACCTAGAAGGTGAAGAAATCACTGTAGAAGAGCTTAAAGCTGGTATCCGTAAGGCTACAACTTCTGTTGAATTCTTCCCAGTAATCTGTGGTTCTGCATTCAAAAATAAAGGTGTTCAAATTCTGTTAGACGCAGTTATTGACTACCTACCATCTCCATTAGATGTACCTGCTATTAAAGGTACTCTTCCGGATACGGAGGAAGCTATCGAGCGTAAGTCTAGCGATGAAGAACCATTCGCAGCTCTAGCATTCAAAATCATGACTGACCCTTATGTTGGTAAGTTAACGTTCTTCCGTGTGTATTCTGGTGTGTTAAACTCTGGATCATACGTGAAAAACTCAACTAAAGGTAAGCGTGAGCGTGTAGGTCGTATCCTACAAATGCACGCTAACAGCCGTGAAGAGATTTCAACAGTTTACGCTGGTGATATCGCTGCTGCTGTAGGTTTAAAAGATACTACTACTGGTGATACTCTTTGTGACGAGAAGAGCCTTGTTATCCTTGAGTCTATGGAATTCCCAGAGCCAGTTATCTCTGTAGCTATCGAACCAAAATCTAAAGCTGACCAAGATAAAATGGGTACAGCATTATCTAAGCTTTCTGAAGAAGATCCAACATTCCGTGCTCACACTGACCAAGAAACTGGCCAAACAATCATCGCTGGTATGGGTGAACTTCACCTTGATATCATCGTTGACCGTATGCGCCGTGAATTCAAAGTGGAAGCAAACGTTGGTGCTCCTCAGGTAGCATACCGTGAGACTTTCCGCGCTGCTGCGAAAGTTGAAGGTAAGTTCGCTCGTCAATCTGGTGGTCGTGGACAATTCGGTCACGTTTGGATTGAGTTTGAACCTAATGAAGAAGGTAAAGGATTCGAATTCCAAAACAAGGTTGTCGGTGGTGTAGTTCCACGTGAATACATCCCAGCTGTTGGAGCGGGTCTTGAAGACTCACTTAAAAATGGTGTACTAGCTGGTTATCCACTAGTTGACATTAAAGCTGCGTTAGTTGACGGATCTTACCATGATGTTGACTCCTCTGAGATGGCGTTCAAAATCGCTGCATCTATGGCGCTTAAAGCTGCGGTTTCTAAATGTAGCCCAGTAATTCTTGAGCCAATGATGAAAGTTGAAGTTGTAATTCCTGAAGAGTACATGGGTGACATTATGGGTGACGTAACATCTCGTCGTGGACGTGTAGAAGGTATGGAAGCTCGCGGTAACGCACAAGTTGTTCGCGCTATGGTTCCACTTTCTGAAATGTTCGGTTATGCAACGGCATTACGTTCTAACACTCAAGGACGCGGAACATTCTCAATGACATTTGATCATTATGAAGAAGTACCGAAGTCTGTTTCTGAAGAAATTATTAAAAAAAATAAAGGTGAATAATTGATTTTTATCGATTGTTCAAGTATAACTACTTATGTAAGCTTAGAAAGTGAGACTTAAGTTTCACTTTCTAGTCTAAATATAAAATAACCTATATAAACTAAGGAGGAATTTAGAATGGCTAAAGCTAAATTCGAACGTTCTAAACCCCATGTTAACATCGGTACAATCGGCCACGTTGACCATGGTAAAACTACATTAACTGCTGCGATCACTACAGTTCTTGCAAAAGCTGGTGGTGCTGAAGCACGCGGATACGATCAAATCGACGCTGCTCCAGAAGAAAGAGAGCGCGGAATCACAATCTCAACTGCACACGTTGAGTACGAAACTGAAACTCGTCACTATGCACACGTTGACTGCCCAGGTCATGCTGACTATGTTAAAAACATGATCACTGGTGCTGCTCAAATGGACGGCGGTATCTTAGTAGTATCTGCTGCTGATGGTCCAATGCCTCAAACACGTGAGCACATCCTTCTTTCTCGTCAAGTAGGTGTTCCTTACATCGTTGTATTCTTAAACAAATGCGACATGGTAGACGACGAAGAATTATTAGAATTAGTTGAAATGGAAGTTCGCGACCTATTATCTGAATACGGATTCCCAGGCGACGATATTCCTGTAATTAAAGGTTCTGCTCTTAAAGCTCTTCAAGGAGAAGCTGAGTGGGAAGAAAAAATCATCGAATTAATGGCTGAAGTTGATGCTTACATCCCAACTCCAGAACGTGAAACTGACAAACCATTCTTAATGCCTATCGAGGATGTATTCTCTATCACAGGTCGTGGTACAGTTGCAACTGGTCGTGTTGAGCGTGGAATCGTTAAAGTTGGTGACGTAGTAGAAATCATCGGTCTTGCTGAAGAGAATGCTAATACAACTGTAACTGGTGTAGAAATGTTCCGTAAGCTTCTTGACCAAGCTCAAGCTGGAGACAACATCGGTGCTCTACTTCGTGGGGTTGCTCGTGAAGACATCCAACGTGGACAAGTTCTTGCTAAAACTGGCTCTGTAAAAGCACACGCTAAATTCAAAGCTGAGGTTTTCGTATTATCTAAAGAAGAAGGTGGACGTCACACTCCATTCTTCGCTAACTACCGTCCACAGTTCTACTTCCGTACAACTGACGTAACTGGTATCATCCAATTACCAGAAGGTACTGAAATGGTAATGCCTGGTGACAACATCGAAATGACTATCGAACTTATCGCTCCAATCGCTATCGAAGAGGGAACTAAATTCTCTATTCGTGAAGGTGGACGTACAGTAGGTTACGGTGTAGTTGCTACAATCGTTGCTGAGTAGTCTTTAATTAGATTATTAAAAACTCAAGGGATTCTCCCTTGAGTTTTTTTATTGCTTATTACTATAGAAGAAAGAGATGCATTTTCTATTTTTGAATGAGTTTCTTCTATAGTATATAAAACGAAAGTGACACCCAAAAACTGTAAGTTAAATAAGAGTAGATGAAAACTTGATATTCTTTAAAGTGCCATGTATAATAGCAAAAGTAGAGAAAAGCAGATGCAAACAAAAAGATGCTTGCATCTAGACGAATAACATTGTATAATAGACAATGTTGGTCTTTGACTGCGATGAAGTGGAAGGTTGCTGACACACCCGGCCGCTTTGCCATGGCATGGTGTGGGGAAATTTCCATGGAGAAGGTCTATTTTAGAAATAGGCGAACGAAGGAGGGAAAATAATGGCAAAAGAAAAAATTCGTATCCGTTTAAAAGCTTATGATCACCGTATTCTTGATCAATCAGCTGAGAAAATTGTAGAAACAGCTAAGCGTTCTGGGGCAACAGTTTCTGGTCCAATCCCATTACCAACTGAGAAGACTATTTACACAATTCTTCGTGCTGTTCATAAGTACAAAGATTCTCGTGAACAATTCGAAATGCGCACGCACAAACGTTTAATCGACATCGTGAGTCCTACTCCACAAACAGTAGATTCATTAATGCGTTTAGACTTACCATCTGGTGTAGATATCGAAATCAAATTATAATTCATATAACTTAAAAATGTAGGAGGTGTAACTCATGACCAAAGGAATCTTAGGAAGAAAGATCGGTATGACTCAAGTATTTGCTGAGAACGGTGAGTTAATCCCAGTAACGGTAATCGCTGCTAATCCAAACGTTGTTCTTCAAAAGAAAACAACTGAAACTGATGGCTACAACGCAATTCAGTTAGGATTTGAAGATAAACGTGAAAAGTTAACTAACAAACCTGAACAAGGCCACACTGCTAAAGCATCTACAACTCCTAAGCGCTTCATTCGCGAAATCCGCGATGCAGACGTGGACGGATTAGAGGTTGGTCAAGAGGTAAAAGTTGAAGTTTTCGCTGCAGGTGAAATCGTTGACGTAACAGGAATTTCTAAAGGTAAAGGTTTCCAAGGTGTTATTAAACGCCACGGACAATCTCGCGGACCTATGTCTCATGGTTCTCGCTATCACCGTCGTCCAGGTTCAATGGGGCCAGTTGCTCCGAACCGTGTATTCAAAGGCAAAAAACTTGCTGGACGTATGGGTGGAGACCAAGTTACTATCCAAAACTTAGAAATCGTTCAAGTTGACACTGAGCGCAACTTATTACTAGTAAAAGGTAACGTTCCAGGTGCTAAGAAATCTCTTGTAGTTGTTCAAGGCGCTGTGAAGGTTAGCAAATAATTCACAATAGGAAGGAGGAATTCCAATGCCAAAAGTTACTGTATATAACCAAACTGGTTCACAGGTTGGTGAAATCGAATTAGCTGAAGCTATTTTCGGTATCGAACCAAATGAAGCTGTACTATTTGAAGCTGTAATGATGCAACGTGCATCTTTACGTCAAGGTACACACAAAGTAAAAACTCGCTCTGAAGTTCGCGGTGGTGGTCGTAAACCATGGCGTCAAAAAGGAACTGGACGTGCTCGTCAAGGTTCTATCCGCTCTCCTCAATGGCGTGGTGGTGGTACGGTATTCGGACCTACACCAAGAAGCTATGCGTACAAACTTCCTAAGAAAGTTCGTCGTTTAGCAATCAAATCTGCATTAGCTACTAAAGTAGTTGAGAACAACATTGTAGTTCTTGAAGACCTAGTGTTAAATGCACCAAAAACAAAAGACATGGTAGCAGTACTTAAAGGATTAACTGTTGAGAAGAAAGCTCTTATCGTAACTGCTGATGCAAACGAATCTGTAGAGTTATCTGCTCGCAATATCCCAGGAGTAACAGTAATCACTGCTGATGGCGTAAACGTGCTAGATGTGCTTCATCATGATAAGCTAATCATGACAAAAGCGGCAGTGGAAAAAGTAGAGGAGGTGCTTGCATAATGAGAGATCCTCGTGATATCATTAAGCGCCCAGTTATCACTGAACGTTCTATGGAAATGATGGCTGAAAAAAAATACACGTTCGACGTGGACGTTAAATCTAATAAAACAGAAGTTAAAGACGCGATAGAAGCGATCTTTGGTGTTAATGTAGACAAAGTAAATATCATGAACTACAAGCCGAAAGCAAAACGCGTTGGTCGTCACGCTGGTTTTACTAGCCGTCGTCGTAAAGCAATCGTTAAGCTAACTGCTGACAGCAAAGAAATCGAAATCTTCCAAGGCGTTTAATTCTTACTAAAGAAGGAGGGAAATTGAGATGGGAATTAAAAAGTATAATCCAACTACTAACGGTCGTCGTAATATGACTACGAATGATTTCGCTGAAATCACGACCGACAGACCGGAAAAGTCTTTACTTGCTCCTTTAAGCAAAAAGGCTGGTCGTAATAACCAAGGTAAAATTACTGTACGTCATCAAGGTGGCGGACATAAGCGTCAATACCGTATCATCGACTTTAAGCGTAACAAAGATGGAATTCCAGGACGCGTTGCTACGATCGAATATGATCCAAACCGCTCTGCGAATATCGCATTAATTAATTACGTTGACGGTGAAAAACGTTACATTCTTGCTCCTAAAACTTTAGAAGTAGGTATGGAAGTTGTGTCTGGCCCTGAAGCTGACATTAAAATCGGTAACGCATTACCATTAATCAACATTCCAGTAGGTACTGTTGTTCATAACATCGAGCTTAAGCCTGGTCGTGGCGGACAATTAGTTCGTTCTGCTGGTACATCTGCTCAAGTACTTGGTAAAGAAGGAAAATACGTACTTGTACGTTTAACTTCTGGTGAAGTACGTTTAGTATTATCTGCTTGTCGCGCTTCAATCGGTCAAGTTGGTAACGAACAACACGAACTTATCAAAATCGGTAAAGCAGGTCGCTCTCGCTGGTTAGGTAAGCGTCCAACAGTTCGTGGTTCTGTAATGAACCCGGTTGATCACCCACACGGTGGTGGTGAAGGTCGCTCTCCAATCGGACGTAAGTCTCCAATGTCTCCATGGGGTAAACCAACTCTTGGATTCAAGACTCGTAAGAAAAACAAAGCGTCTGATAAATTTATCGTTCGTCGTCGTAAAAAATAATGGGATTGTAGTACGGTTCGCTTCAAGAACCGTACGCCAATCACGAAGGGAGGCACCAAAATGGCTCGTAGCTTAAAAAAAGGACCATTTGTCGATGATCACTTAATGAACAAAATGGAAAAATTAGTTGCATCTGAGCAAAAACAAGTTGTTAAAACTTGGTCTCGCCGTTCAACAATCTTCCCTCAGTTCATCGGACATACAATTGCTGTATATGATGGTCGTAAACACGTACCTGTGTACATCACTGAGGATATGGTTGGCCATAAGTTAGGTGAATTCGCACCAACTCGTACGTATAAAGGTCACCTTGCTGACGATAAGAAAACTAGAAGATAATGAGAGGAGGCACTTCAATGCAAGCTAAAGCAGTAGTGAGAACAGTTCGTATTGCTCCTCGTAAGGTTCGTTTAGTAGTAGACTTAATCCGAGGTAAGCAAGTGGGTGAAGCGATTGCTATCCTTAACCACACACCAAAAACTGCTTCTCCAGTTGTAGAAAAAGTTTTAAAATCTGCAATCGCAAATGCAGAGCACAATTATGAGATGGATATTAACAACCTAGTTGTTGAAAAAGTCTTCGTTGACGAAGGTCCAACGTTGAAACGTTTCCGTCCACGTGCAATGGGTCGTGCAAGCCAAATTAACAAACGCACAAGCCACATCACAGTTGTGGTATCAGAAAAGAAGGAGGGATAATCGATGGGTCAGAAGGTTAATCCAATTGGTCTTCGTGTCGGTATTATCCGCGACTGGGAATCTCGTTGGTTCGCTGAGAAAGATTATGCTACGTTATTACATGAAGACATCAAAATCCGTGAGTACATTACTGTACGCTTAAAAGATTCTGCTGTTGCTAAAGTAGAAATCGAACGTGCAGCAAATCGTGTAAATGTTACAATTCACACTGCGAAACCTGGTATGGTAATTGGTAAAGGTGGTACTGAAGTTGAAGCGCTTCGTAAAGCTCTTAACCAATTAACAGGCAAGCGTGTACACATCAACATTTTAGAAGTTAAGAGAGCTGATCTTAACGCTAAATTAGTAGGCGAAAACATCGCTCGTCAATTAGAAAACCGTGTATCATTCCGTCGTGCACAAAAGCAAGTTATTCAACGTGCTATGCGTGCAGGAGCAAAAGGTATTAAAACACAGGTTTCTGGTCGTCTTGGCGGAGCTGATATCGCTCGTGCAGAATCTTACAGTGAAGGAACTGTTCCACTTCATACACTTCGCGCTGATATTGACTATGCAGCAGTTGAAGCTGATACAACATACGGTAAATTAGGCGTAAAAGTATGGATCTACCGTGGAGAAGTCCTTCCTACAAAAAAGAAAGCTTCTGAGGAAGGAGGAAAATAATATGTTAATGCCTAAACGCGTAAAATATCGTAGAGAGCATCGTGGTAAAATGCGTGGTCGTGCAAAAGGTGGAACTGAAATCGCTTTTGGTGAATTCGGTTTACAAGCACTAGCTGCTTCATGGATTACAAACCGTCAAATCGAAGCTGCTCGTCGTGCAATGACTCGTCACATGAAACGTGGCGGTAAAGTATGGATTAAAATTTTCCCTTCTAAACCTTACACTGCAAAACCTCTAGAAGTACGTATGGGTTCCGGTAAAGGAGCACCAGAAGGCTGGGTAGCAGTAGTAAAACCTGGGAAAATTATGTTTGAAATTGCGGGTGTATCTGAAGAGGTAGCACGCGAAGCATTACGTCTTGCAGCTCACAAATTACCAGTGAAATGTAAATTCGTAAAACGTGAAGTAAATGGTGGTGAATCTAATGAAAACTAATGATATTCGTGAATTAACCACTGCCGAAATCGAAACAAAAGTTAAAGCTTTAAAGGAAGAGTTGTTTAATCTTCGCTTCCAACTTGCTACAGGACAATTAGAGAATCCAACTCGCATCCGTGAAGTACGTAAAGCGATTGCTCGTATGAAAACTGTAGTTTGTGAAAGAGAGATCGGAATTAATCGATAAATTGAGGGGAGGTTTGCATAGTGAGCGAACGTAACCAACGCAAAGTTTATACTGGTCGTGTTGTTTCTGACAAAATGGACAAAACGATTACAGTTTTAGTTGAAACTTACAAAACTCATTCCTTGTACGGAAAACGTGTTAAGTATTCTAAAAAGTATAAAGCCCATGATGAGCAAAACCAAGCGAAACTTGGCGATATCGTTAAAATCATGGAAACTCGCCCGCTTTCTGCTACTAAGCGTTTCCGTTTAGTTGAAATCGTTGAAGAAGCGGTTGTTATCTAAATAGACGAATCGGAATTTTTAGTCCGAAGGGAGGTTTCATAACATGATCCAACAAGAATCTCGTTTGAAAGTTGCTGACAACTCTGGTGCCCGCGAACTTTTAACAATTAAAGTATTAGGCGGCTCTGGTCGTAAATATGCTTATATTGGTGATATTATCGTTGCTACGGTAAAACAAGCAACACCAGGTGGCGTTGTTAAAAAAGGTGACGTTGTTAAGGCAGTAGTGGTACGTACGAAGAGCGGAGCTCGTCGTCCGGACGGTTCTTACATTAAATTTGATGAAAACGCAGCGGTTATCATCAAAGACGATAAGAGCCCACGTGGTACTCGTATCTTCGGACCAGTAGCTCGTGAATTACGTGATAGCAACTTCATGAAGATCGTTTCTTTAGCTCCAGAAGTTCTATAATTTAAGGTATTGCCTTGCTAAGGAGGTGCAGAATTAAGATGCATGTAAAAAAAGGTGATAAAGTTCAGGTAATCACTGGTAAAGACAAAGGAAAACAAGGTGTTATCCTTGTGGCTTTCCCAAAGCAAAACCGTGTTATCGTTGAGGGTGTTAACATCGTTAAAAAACACTCTAAGCCATCTCAATTAAATCCACAAGGTGGAATTATTACGAAAGAAGCACCTATTCACGTTTCTAATGTTATGGTATTAGATCCGAAAACAGGCGAACCTACTCGCGTAGGCTTCAAAGTAGAAGATGGTAAAAAAGTGCGTATTGCAAAAAAATCTGGTGAATTATTAGATAAATAATTTTCTTAAGAAAGGAGGTCACTTCATTGAATCGCCTTAAAGAGAAGTTCCAAAAGGAAATTACTCCTGCTCTAATGAGCAAGTTTAACTATAAATCTGTGATGGAAGTACCGAAAATCGAAAAGATCGTAATCAACACTGGTGTTGGTGACGCGGTATCTAACTCAAAAGCTTTAGACAATGCAGTAGAAGAATTAACTCAAATCGCAGGTCAAAAACCTGTTGTAACTCGCGCTAAAAAATCAATCGCTGGTTTCCGTCTTCGTGAAGGTATGCCAATCGGTGCGAAAGTAACTTTACGCGGTCAGCAAATGTATGAGTTCTTCGACAAATTAGTATCAGTTTCTTTACCACGTGTACGTGATTTCCGTGGTGTTTCTAAGAAATCATTTGATGGTCGTGGGAACTACACATTAGGTGTTAAAGAGCAACTAATTTTTCCTGAGATTGATTATGATAAAGTAAGTAAAGTCCGAGGTATGGACATCGTAATCGTTACTACAGCGAAAACTGATGAAGAAGCTCGTGAACTTTTAACACAATTCGGTATGCCATTCCAAAAATAATGGAAGCCAACGCTAAGTAGAGGAGGCGAAAACGTGGCTAAAAAATCTATGATCGCGAAACAAAAGCGTACTCCTAAGTTTAAAGTACAAGAGTATACACGTTGCGAACGCTGCGGTCGTCCGCATTCTGTATACCGCAAATTTAAGCTTTGCCGTATTTGTTTCCGTGAACTTGCATATAAAGGTCAAATTCCTGGTGTTAAAAAAGCTAGTTGGTAAAACCCACAAATGGGAAGGAGGTAAAACACATGGTGATGACAGATCCAATTGCAGACATGCTTACTCGCATCCGTAATGCGAACATGGTACGTCATGAGAAATTAGAGGTTCCTGCTTCTAAAATCAAAAAAGAGATCGCTGATCTTTTAAAACGTGAAGGTTTCATTCGTGATGTAGAATACATCGGGGATAACAAACAAGGTATCCTTCGTATTTTCCTGAAATATGGTGCAAACAATGAACGTGTAATCACTGGATTAAAACGTATCAGTAAACCTGGCTTACGCGTTTACGCAAAAGCTGATGAAGTACCTCGTGTACTTAACGGATTAGGTATCGCTCTTGTTTCTACATCTAAGGGAGTAATGACGGACAAAGACGCTCGTCAATTACAAACTGGTGGAGAAGTAGTAGCATACGTTTGGTAATATATATTTAAAACGAACGGAGGTGTGACCACATGTCTCGTATTGGTAAAAAGATTCTTGAAATCCCTGCAGGTGTTACTATTACAGTTGCAGAAGACAATACTGTAACAGTAAAAGGCCCTAAAGGTGAATTAACTCGTACTTTCAAAACTGATATGTCTATCAAAATTGAAGAAAATACACTAACAGTTGAGCGTCCATCTGAACAGAAGGAACACCGTGCATTACACGGTACAACTCGTGCTTTAATCGGAAACATGGTTGAAGGTGTAACTACAGGTTTTGCACGCGGACTTGAATTAGTCGGTGTTGGTTACCGTGCTCAAAAACAAGGTGATAAACTTGTTTTAAGCGTAGGTTATTCTCATCCAGTAGAAATGACTCCAGAAGCAGGACTTGAAGTTGAAGTACCTGTACCAACTAAAATCGTAATTAAAGGTATCGACAAGCAACGTGTTGGCGAATTTGCTGCTAACATCCGTGCTGTACGTGCTCCTGAACCATATAAAGGTAAAGGTATTCGTTACGAAGGCGAAGTTGTTCGTCGTAAAGAAGGTAAAACTGCTAAGTAAACCCGTTAGGTGAAAGAAAGGAGTGACAAGAATGATCACTAAAGCTGCTAAAAATGCGACTCGTAAGAAAAGACATGCACGTGTACGTGCTAAACTTACTGGTACTGCAGAACGTCCACGTTTAAACGTGTACCGTTCTAACCAACATATTTACGCTCAAGTTATTGATGATGTAAATGGTGTAACATTAGTAAGTGCATCTACTCTTGATAAAGACCTTGCTCTTAACGGTACTAGCAATACTGAAGCTGCTACGAAAGTTGGAGAATCAGTTGCTAAGCGTGCTGTAGAGAAAGGCGTTAAAGAAGTAGTATTTGATCGCGGTGGTTACTTATACCATGGCCGTGTTAAAGCTCTAGCTGAAGCTGCTCGTGAGGCTGGATTACAATTTTAATGGTCAAAGGAGGGAAAATTGATGCAACGCATTGACCCAAGTAAATTAGAACTTGAAGAACGTGTAGTTACGATAAATCGTGTCGCGAAAGTTGTTAAGGGTGGTCGTCGTTTCCGCTTTGCTGCACTAGTTGTAGTTGGCGATAAAAACGGTCATGTTGGATTCGGTACTGGTAAAGCACAAGAGGTACCAGACGCAATCCGTAAAGCTATCGAAGACGCTAAGAAAAACCTAATCGCAGTACCATTAGTTGGTACAACAATTCCACACACAATCAACGGTCATTTTGGAGCTGGTGAAGTATTCTTAAAACCTGCTGCTGAGGGTACTGGTGTTATTGCTGGTGGACCTGTTCGTGCGGTACTAGAATTAGCTGGTGTACAAGATATTCTTTCGAAATCTCTTGGTACTAACACACCAATCAACATGATTCGCGCTACTGTGAACGGATTAAGCGAACTTAAGCGCGCTGAAGATGTTGCAAAATTACGCGGTAAATCTGTAGAAGAGCTACTAGGTTAAGGAGGGAAAACAAATGGCGAAAAAGTTAGAAATTACCCTCACTCGTAGTGTAATTGGTCGTCCACAAGATCAACGTGCGACGGTAGAAGCTTTAGGTCTTAAAAAGTTGAATTCAACTGTAGTTAAGGAAGAAACTCCTGCTATTCTTGGTATGATCAACAAAGTTTCTCACCTTATAACTGTAAAAGAAGCTTAAGGATAACTCATTAATATAAGGAGGTGCCTGGGAATGAAACTTCATGAATTAAAACCTGCAGAAGGTTCTCGTAAAGTACGTAACCGTGTCGGTCGTGGTATCGGTTCTGGTAACGGTAAAACTGCTGGTAGAGGTCATAAAGGACAAAACGCACGTTCTGGCGGCGGTGTTCGTCTTGGCTTCGAAGGTGGTCAAACTCCACTATTCCGTCGTTTACCAAAACGCGGCTTCACAAACATTAACCGTAAAGAGTTTACTATTGTAAACTTATCAACGTTAAATCGTTTTGAAGATGGTACAGAAGTAACACCTGAATTATTGCTGGAAACTGGCGTTATCAGCAAATTAAACGACGGTGTTAAAATTCTTGCAAGCGGAGCAGTAGAGAAAAAATTAACTGTTAAAGCGCACAAGTTCTCTTCAAGTGCTAAAGAAGCAATTGAAGCAGCTGGCGGATCAGTTGAGGTGATCTAATGTTTCGTACAATCTCCAACTTTATGCGCGTTGCTGAGATAAGACGTAAAATATTATTCACTTTAGCGATGTTAGTCGTATTCAGAATTGGCACGTTTATCCCAGTGCCATTTACAAATGGAGACGTACTGAAAGCACAAGATCAATTAAATGCCTTAGGTATCCTAAATACATTTGGCGGTGGCGCCTTGAAGAACTTCTCCATCTTCGCGATGGGAATCATGCCGTATATTACAGCATCCATCATCGTGCAATTATTGCAGATGGATGTTGTTCCTAAATTTTCGGAATGGTCGAAGCAAGGCGAAATGGGCCGTCGTAAACTAACGCAATTCACGCGTTACTTTACAATTGTTCTTGCGTTTATTCAGGGGTTTGGTATGTCAATCGGTTTTAACGGTATGGTAGGTGGGCAATTAATTTTGAATCCAGGTTGGAGCACTTATTTATACATTGCTACGGTACTGACTGCTGGTACTGCATTTTTAATGTGGTTAGGTGAACAGATTACATCTAAAGGTGTAGGTAATGGTATTTCCATTCTTATCTTTGGTGGTATTGCCGCAGCGATCCCAAGTGTTATATCTCAAGTGTATCAACAACAGTTTCAAAATATCGGAGATCAATTGTTCATGAGTATCGTTAAAGTTGCATTGATTTTACTAGCTGTGCTAGCAGTTATTGTTGGTGTTATTTTCATTCAACAGGCTGTTAGAAAGATCCCAATTCAATACGCGAAGCGTGTAACAGGAGGGAATGGGAATCATGCTGGAGCACAAAACACTCATTTACCACTTAAGGTAAATAGTGCGGGTGTTATTCCAGTCATTTTTGCTGTTTCATTCTTAATTACGCCTCCAACTATTGCACAGTTCTTCCCGAAACATGATGTATCGCAGTGGATTATTGCAAACTTTAACTATTCTCACCCAGTGGGAATGATCATATATGTTGCGCTCATTGTGGCCTTCACATACTTCTATGCATTTGTTCAGGTTAATCCAGAGCAAATGTCAGAGAATCTAAACAAGCAAGGTGGATATGTTCCAGGTATTCGTCCGGGTAAGAATACAGAACAATATCTAACAAAAATCTTGTATCGTTTGACCTTTGTGGGATCAATTTTCCTAGCAGCGATTGCAATCTTACCAGTTATCTTTACGAAATTGGGAAATCTTCCTCCATCTGCACAGATTGGCGGAACGAGTATGTTAATCGTTGTCGGCGTTGCTTTAGAAACAATGAAGCAGCTAGAAAGCCAATTAGTAAAACGCCATTACAAAGGGTTTATCAAGCAGTGAGTAAGTGGGAAGAATTATCTTCCCTACATGCTCATGTACTGAGGGGGAACAAGGATGAACTTAATTTTAATGGGGCTTCCTGGTGCTGGTAAAGGTACACAAGCCGAACAGATTGTTGCCAAGTATAACATCCCTCACATCTCAACGGGAGATATGTTCCGTGCAGCTATGAAGGCTGAAACTGAACTTGGTTTACAAGCAAAATCTTTTATTGATAAAGGTGCGCTTGTTCCAGATGAAGTTACAATCGGAATTGTTCGTGAACGTTTAAGTCAAGAAGACTGTATTAAAGGATTCTTATTAGATGGTTTCCCACGAACTGTTGCACAAGCATCAGCTCTTGAAGAGATTATGAAAGATCTTGGCAAAAAAATCGATTATGTTTTAAACATTAATGTGGATTCAGGGTTGTTATTAACACGCCTTACAGGTCGTCGCATTTGTAAAGAGTGCGGTGCGACTTACCACTTAGAATTCAATCCGCCAGCAAAAGCTGATGTGTGCGATAAATGTGGTGGCGAATTATATCAACGCTCTGATGACAACGAGGAAACTGTAGCAAATCGTTTAGATGTAAATATTAAGCAAACAAAACCTTTGCTTGATTTCTACGGGGAGCTTGGTTACTTAGAAAGCATTAATGGTGAGCAAGATATCAATAAAGTATTTGCTGATATCGATGTTCTCATCGGGTGCTTAGCGTAATGATCATCTGCAAAACTCCTCGCGAGATAGAAATCATGCGAGAGGCTGGCAGGATCGTTGCTTTAACTCATCAAGAGTTGAAACAACATATTACTCCAGGAATTACAACGAAAGAGCTCAATCAAATAGCGGAAAAGACGATTCGAAAATATGGTGCTACGCCATCTTTTAAAGGATATAACGGATTTCCGGGGAGCATATGTGCTTCTGTAAATGAAGAGCTTGTACACGGGATTCCAGGGAAGCGTAAGCTCGAAGAGGGCGATATCATCAGTATCGATATTGGTGCGAAATACAATGGGTACCATGGAGATTCTGCATGGACATATCCAGTTGGAAACATTTCTGAATCTGTTCAAAAGTTACTTGATGTCACAGAAAAATCGTTGTATCTTGGTCTAGAACAAGTAAAACCAGGCGAAAGATTATCAAATATCTCACATGCGGTTCAAACCCATGCTGAAGAGAATGGATTCTCGATCGTTAGGGAGTATGTTGGTCACGGAATCGGGCAAGACTTACATGAGGACCCTCAAATCCCGCACTATGGTCCACCAAATAGAGGCCCTAGATTAAAGCCGGGAATGGTCATCTGTGTTGAGCCGATGGTGAATCAAGGAAGACGATATGTAAAAACACTATCTGATGACTGGACAGTGGTAACGGTAGATGGTAAATGGTGTGCCCACTTTGAGCACACGATTGCTCTTACAGAAGCAGGATACGAAATCCTTACCACTTTATAAGTAGCTGGCTCTCCGGGATTTCAGAGCAGTGTAAAATGTTACTGATTTGAAGAAGGGAGAACTATTGAATGGCTAAAGATGATGTAATTGAAGTCGAAGGTACCGTTCTTGAAACGTTGCCAAATGCTATGTTCAAAGTAGAATTAGAGAATGGGCATGTCGTATTGGCTCACGTTTCTGGTAAAATCCGTATGAACTTCATTCGTATTTTACCAGGAGACAAAGTTACGGTAGAATTATCTCCGTACGATTTAAATCGTGGTCGTATTACGTACCGTTTTAAATAATATAGCACTCCGTAATCTTTAAGGAGGTTCGAGACATGAAAGTAAGACCGTCAGTTAAACCAATCTGCGAAAAATGTAAAGTTATTCGTAGACGTGGAAAAGTAATGGTTATTTGTGAAAACCCTAAACATAAACAAAAACAAGGTTAATCAGAAGGAGGTGCATTCATAATGGCACGTATCGCAGGTGTAGATATTCCTCGTGACAAGCGCGTTGTTATTTCTTTAACTTACGTATTCGGCATTGGTCGCCCAACTGCTGAAAAAATTCTTACAGAAGCTGGTATTTCTTCGGAAGCACGAGTTCGTGATTTATCGGAAGATGAATTAGGACGTATCCGTGATATCATCGATCGTATTAAAGTTGAGGGAGACCTTCGTCGTGAAGTATCTCTTAACATTAAACGTCTAATGGAGATCGGTTCTTACCGTGGTCTTCGTCACCGTCGTGGTTTACCAGTTCGTGGTCAAAACTCTAAAAACAATGCTCGTACACGTAAAGGTCCACGTCGTACAGTAGCAAATAAAAAGAAATAATAAGTAAAGGAGGTTGAACTAACAATGGCACGTAAAACAAACACTCGTAAAAAACGTGTGAAAAAGAATATTGAAGCTGGTATAGCTCATATTCGTTCTACTTTCAACAACACAATCGTAACACTTACAGATACTCACGGTAACGCACTTTCTTGGTCTAGTGCTGGTGCACTTGGTTTCCGTGGATCTCGTAAATCTACTCCATTCGCTGCGCAAATGGCTGCTGAAGCTGCTTCTAAAGTTGCAATGGAGCATGGTTTAAAAACTTTAGAGGTTACTGTTAAAGGTCCTGGTGCTGGTCGTGAAGCTGCAATTCGTGCTCTTCAAGCGGCAGGTCTAGAAGTAACAGCAATTAGAGATGTTACTCCAGTTCCTCATAATGGATGTCGTCCACCAAAACGTCGTCGTGTGTAATTTTTCTGTATAGAATTTTCCCTTTTGTCTATAATGGATATGATGCATTATCGAGAAATTTCGTACAGAAACATCGCTTGTTGTGCACAATCGGGAACTGCCTAAGGGGGACTTTCGGTTAAACAGAGGTTCTTCCTTTGTTTAACCGGGGTTTCGACGTTTTGAAGGAGGGTTTAGTTAATGATTGAAATCGAAAAACCGAAAATCGAAACGGTTGAACTTAACGAAGATGCTAAGTATGGCAAATTCGTGATTGAACCGCTTGAGCGTGGATATGGTACTACTTTGGGTAACTCCTTACGTCGTATTCTTTTATCCTCACTCCCTGGTGCCGCTGTAACTGCTATCCAAATCGATGGCGTTTTACACGAATTTTCAACAGTAGAGGGCGTAGTAGAGGATGTTACTACGATGATCTTAAACTTGAAAAAGTTAGCTCTTAAAATCTACTCTGAAGAAGAGAAGACGTTGGAAATCGATGTACAGGGCGAAGGTATTGTCACAGCTGCTGATATTACTCACGATAGTGATGTTGAAATCTTAAATCCAGATTTACACATTGCAACGTTAGCAAAAAATGCGCATTTCCGCATGCGTTTAACTGCAAAGCGTGGCCGTGGGTATACGCCAGCTGTTGCAAATAAAAGCGAAGATCAACCAATAGGAGTAATTCCTATTGATTCTATTTATACTCCAGTATCACGTGTGACTTACCAAGTGGAAAAGACACGTGTCGGACAAGTGGCTAATTATGATAAGCTTACGCTTGATGTATGGACGGATGGAAGCATCGGGCCAAAAGAAGCTATCTCTTTAGGTGCCAAAATCTTAACTGAGCATTTAAATATCTTTGTTGGTTTAACTGACGAAGCACAAAATGCTGAGATTATGGTCGAGAAGGAAGAAGATCAAAAAGAAAAAGTTCTTGAGATGACTATCGAAGAACTAGATCTTTCTGTTCGTTCTTATAATTGCCTAAAACGTGCAGGAATTAATACTGTACAAGAGCTTGCGAACAAAACAGAAGAAGATATGATGAAAGTTCGTAACTTAGGACGTAAATCCCTAGAAGAAGTTAAACATAAACTTGAGGAATTAGGTTTAGGTTTACGTAAAGACGACTGAGGATTTAAACCCATCAACAAAGGAGGGAACTACGAATGGCATACAGAAAATTAGGCCGTACAAGTGCGCAACGTAAAGCTATGTTACGTGATTTAGCTACTGATTTAATTATCAACGAGCGCATCCAAACGACAGAAACTCGTGCAAAAGAACTTCGTTCTGTAGTGGAAAAAATGATCACTTTAGGTAAACGCGGAGATCTTCATGCTCGTCGTCAAGCAGCAGCTTTCATCCGTAATGAGGTTGCTAACGCTGAGACTGGTCAAGATGCACTTCAAAAATTATTCGCTGATGTAGCTCCACGCTATGCTGAGCGCCAAGGCGGATACACTCGTATTGCAAAAATTGGTCCACGTCGCGGAGACGCAGCACCAATGGTAATTATCGAGTTAGTATAATGATGATTAAAAGGGCAGGACAGTTCTTTTCAAGTAACTGGTCATGGCCCTTTTTTTTTAAGTATAAAAAAATAGGCTAACTTGGCGGAAGAAAGGGTGCCTTGTATTGAAAAAAGAGAAACTTCGGACAGAAAATATATCATTTCAATATCCTGGGGCAGCCTCTTATGCATTAAAAGATGTTTCGTTTTCCTTATATGAAGGAGAATGGGTATCTGTTATTGGACAAAATGGTTCAGGGAAGTCTACACTTGCAAAATTATTGAATGGCTTATTTTTACCGGAATCAGGGACAATTACTTTAAATGATACAATGATTTTATCAGAGGAAACAGTATGGGATGTTCGAAAGCAAATTGGGATGGTATTTCAAAATCCAGATAATCAATTTGTTGGAACGACAGTACAAGATGACGTTGTATTCGGCCTAGAGAACATCGGAATGCCAAGGGAGCAGATGATAGAAAGACTAGAACAAGCTCTGCAACTTGTCCGTATGGAAGATTTTTTAAATGAAGAACCCCATTCGTTATCTGGTGGACAAAAGCAGCGAGTCGCAATAGCAGGTGTTCTAGCACTTCAGCCATCTATTTTAATACTAGATGAAGCAACTTCAATGTTAGACCCTCAGGGGAGACGTGAAGTAGTAGAAACGGTCAGACAACTTGTTAATCAAAAGGGTATTACGGTGTTATCGATTACGCACGATTTAGAAGAAGCGGCACAGTCAGACCGTATTATTATTTTGAACAAGGGAGAAATATTAGAGGAAGGTACTCCAGAGAAAATTTTCAAATCCTCTCATATGCTCCAAGAGATTGGATTAGATGTACCTTTTTCGGTGAAAATAGCAGAATTATTAAAAAGAAATGAAATTCACTTGCAAAATACGCATCTTACAATGGAAAGCTTGGTGAACGAACTTTGGAGATTACATTCCAAAAAGTAGAACATCGTTATCAATATAAAACTCCATTTGAAAGACGCGCACTTTATGATGTAGACGTGTCGTTTCCAAGTGGGGGCTATTATGCCATTATCGGTCATACTGGTTCAGGTAAGTCGACGATGATTCAACATTTAAATGGTTTATTGCAGCCGACAAATGGTACGGTTCAAATTGGTGAACATTTAATTTCAGCAGGGAAGAAAGAGAAGAAACTTAAGCCGCTACGAAAAAAAGTAGGGGTTGTCTTTCAGTTTCCAGAACATCAACTATTTGAAGAAACAGTTGAAAAGGACATTTGTTTTGGGCCTACTAATTTTGGTGTATCTGAAGAAGAGGCGAAACAAAAGGCGAAAGATGCAATCCAGCTTGTTGGATTGGACATAGAGTTATTAGCACGTTCTCCGTTTGAATTAAGCGGTGGGCAAATGAGGCGTGTTGCAATCGCAGGTGTACTTGCGATGGAACCCGAAGTGCTTGTATTAGATGAACCTACAGCAGGGCTTGATCCGAAAGGACAGCACGAGCTCATGGAGATGTTTTACAATTTGCATAAGGAGCAGGGGCTTACAGTCATTCTTGTTACCCATAATATGGAGGATGCCGCTAAGTATGCAGATCAAATAGTGGTCATGCATAAAGGAACGGTCTTTTTGCAAGGAAGAGCAGAGGAAGTATTTTCACATGCTGATGAATTAGAACAAATCGGTGTGGATCTTCCAATGTCTTTAAAGTATAAACGTGCAATTGAAGAGAAGTTTGGTATTTCAATTTCGAAGGCTACCTTATCTTTAGAGGATCTTACTCATGAAGTTGTGCAGGTGTTACGAAAAGGTGGTCATGAATCATGCAGCAGTTGATTATTGGGAGATACATTCCAGGTCAGTCACTCATTCATCAACTTGATCCTCGTACGAAGCTGTTGATTGTCTTTTTATATGTATTTGTTGTTTTCTTAGCAAATAATGCGATTTCATATGGATTTTTATTTTTATATGCACTCATTGCTTTATTTTTTGCAAAAGTGCCGATTCGTTATGTACTTTCGGGCTTAAAACCAATTTTATGGATTTTTCTTTTTACATTTTTCCTGCATATTTTTACAAATAAAGAAGGGGAAGTACTATTCCAGCTTGGTTGGTTTTCGATACATGAAAAAGGATTAGAGCAAGGGATCTACATTTCTATACGATTTTTCGTTATTATTTTAATGACGACATTATTAACGTTAACAACGACACCAATTGAGATTACAGATGGTTTAGAGACGTTATTAAAGCCGTTGAAGCGTATGAAAGTTCCTGTTCATGAAATCGCATTAATGATGTCAATTTCTCTTCGATTTATCCCCACATTAATGGATGAAACGAGTAAAATTATGAAAGCGCAGGCGTCACGTGGTATTGATTTTGCTGGAGGACCGATAAAAGATAGGATGAAAGCTATTATCTCACTACTCGTTCCACTATTTATCAGTGCTTTTAAGCGTGCAGAGGACTTAGCGATTGCGATGGAATCTCGTGGATATAAAAGTGGCGAAGGACGTACTAAATTTAGGCAACTACGCTGGAAAATAAGTGATACAGTAACAATTGTAAGCTTACTTTGTTTAGCTTGTATTTTGGCATGGGTGCGGTCGTAATGGAGAATAGAGAAATGGAAAGAATAAAATGTACAGTTGCATATGATGGCATTCATTTTTGTGGTTACCAAATTCAACCACAGCATCGTACTGTTCAACAAGAAATAGAGAAAGCATTGCAGAAGTTGCATAAAGGAGAACTTGTTCGTGTGCAGGCATCAGGCAGAACGGATTCTACCGTTCACGCCAAAGGACAAGTGATACACTTTGATACACCTTTGTCTCTTGAAGAGTGGCAATGGAGTAATGCTTTAAATACAATGTTGCCGGATGATATTATTATCAGGCAGGTAGAGAAGAAAACAGAAGAATTTCATGCACGTTACGGTGTCGAGAAAAAAGAATATCGCTATCGTGTATTATTATCAAAGACTGCAGATGTATTCCGTAGAAATTACGTATATCAATATCCATATCCGCTCGAAATAAACTCTATAAGAAAAGCGATTCCTTATTTTATTGGAACGCATGACTTTACTTCTTTTTGTTCGGCAAAAACTGACAAAAAAGATAAAGTGCGAACAATTTATGAAATCGAATTAATTGAGCAAGACGATGAATTAATTTTTCGCTTTGTAGGTAATGGATTTTTATATAATATGGTCAGAATTATTGTTGGTACGTTACTTAGCGTAGGCCAAGGAAAGCTTGATCCTGATAGTATTCCAGAGATTTTAGCGAAACAAAATCGCCAGTTTGCTGGAAAGATGGCTCCAGGTCATGGACTTTACTTATGGCAGGTAAACTATAACAACTAATCCTGGTGTAACATTTGCTTGACATTAGAAACTCAAAAGTATATCATAACATATGGTATTGTTTCTAAAACCACGATTAGCCCCGGAAGGAAATCGTGTTTAAGATAAACAATAGATTTTTTCTATGGAAAAGATAACGAGGAGGGAAACACATGCGTACGACTTTTATGGCAAAAGCTAACGAAGTTGAGCGTAAATGGTATGTGGTTGATGCTGAAGGTCAAACTTTAGGTCGCCTATCTACTGAAGTAGCATCCATTTTACGTGGTAAACACAAACCTACATTTACACCACACGTTGACACGGGTGATCATGTAATTATTATTAACGCTGAGAAAATTCATTTAACAGGTAATAAATTAAACGATAAAATTTACTACCGTCACACTAACCACCCAGGTGGACTTAAGCAAAGAACAGCTCTAGAAATGCGTACAAACTACCCTGTACAAATGTTAGAGCTTGCAATTAAAGGCATGCTTCCAAAAGGACGTTTAGGACGTCAAGTGTCTAAGAAATTAAACGTGTATGCTGGAGCAGAGCATCCACACCAAGCACAACAACCAGAAGTTTACGAACTTCGCGGATAATTAATTAAAGGAGGGCTTACTTTGGCACAGGTTCAATACTATGGCACTGGACGTCGTAAGAGTTCAGTAGCGCGCGTACGCCTAGTTCCAGGCGAAGGACGCGTTATTATTAACGGTCGTGATTTTGAAAACTATATCCCATTTGCTGCATTACGTGAAGTAGTGAAACAACCTCTAGTTGCAACAGAAACTTTAGGTAACTACAATGTACTTGTAAACGTAAATGGTGGTGGATACACTGGTCAAGCTGGTGCTATTCGTCACGGTATTTCTCGCGCTTTATTAAAAGCTGATCCAGAATACCGTCTAACATTAAAACGTGCAGGTCTATTAACTCGTGACGCACGTATGAAAGAGCGTAAAAAATACGGTCTTAAAGGCGCACGTCGTGCACCTCAGTTCTCAAAACGTTAATTTTTGTGAACTTCAAACCCCAACCATTTTGGTTGGGGTTTTTTTATGTTTAATTCTTCTTTTGTAATTTTTTTAGCTTGGAATATTTTAGTGCTACCGTCCTGCGTATGCTTCTTCTTTAGAAGCTTAGACTAATACGTATTAGGGAGGTTTATAAGTACTATGAATGTCATTGTCAGCTTACAAGAAAAACAAAAAGAAAAGCAGTTAAAATACGAGCGGAAAATGCTGCGAGAATTATCATTAAAAACATTGCGTTCAAATATTCGTGATGCCTTTCAGATGCAAGAACTTCATCGTCAGTATGAAGATTATTGTATTGAACTAGGGATAGAATCTTATTTATTAGGAGCGAGATACAGTAAATTTGGTTATCATGGTGAATCATTCTTTGATGTGAAATATAGGGCTTTAGAAGAAGAACAACAATTAACTGAAACGTTATTTCAATTTTTAACGAGTATGACTATACGTGAAATTAAGTTGCAAGACGAGGAATTGCTTTTTGAATCTTGCCAGCAGTTTATCGGCTTGTGGTGGCAGGAAGGGTATGAAAAAGGCGAAAGAAGATATCGATTAAAGCTACACTAAGACAAGCATAAACTTTCCTCTTGTCCCATATAAGTAATTAGAGGGACTAGCTGGAGGAGGAAAGGTATGAAGAGAATTCGAATTATCTCTTTTGCGCTCGCTGCGGTTGTTTTGTTTTTTTTAGTTAAACAAGAATTTCAAATTACAAAATCGTGGCGAGCTTGGAATTTACCCTTATCAGGGAAAGTGATTGTACTAGATGCTGGGCATGGTGGTCCAGACGGAGGGGCTGTTGGTGGAAAGGATATTGTAGAAAAAGATATTACGCTTGAGATTACAAAAAAGGTACAAGATTATTTACAAGAACAAGGTGCTTTAGTCATTTTAACGCGTGAAGGAGATTATGATTTAGCTAATAAAGATACAAAGTCATATAGTAGACGTAAAGCAGAGGATTTAAAAAAGCGTGTGGAGATCATTAATAAGCCTGATGTAGACTTTTTTGCGAGTATTCATTTAAATGCCCTAACTAGTAGTGGATCTAGGGGCGCACAAACGTTCTATTATCGTTCTTCGATTGAAAATGAACGGGCTGCGAAATTTATACAAGCTGAATTGAGAACAAGCTTAGAAAATACGAATCGTTCTGCTAAAACAATTCCTCACGTGTATTTATTGAAGTATGCCAAAAAACCAGGTGCTTTAATTGAGGCTGGCTTTTTATCGAATGTGAATGAAAGATATATGTTAAATTCGGAGAAATACCAGCAAAAAGTAGCGGCTGCAATATATCGTGGTATATTACGTTATTTTACGGAAAAAGGAAATCCTCCAGAATAAGGAGGATTTTTCGAGTTTCTCTCGTTAACGAAGTTTTCCGAAAATATGTTATACTGGAAATGTAAACGCATTTATTTCAAAAATAAAGAGAGATAAATTTAATTAACATTACGTTATTTTTCATACAGGGGGCTGGGCTAATTATGGTAACAAAAGAGCAGGTAGTGGAAGCATTGGAAGGGATTGTAGATCCGTTTATACATAAAACGTTAAAAGAAACAAATGCAATTAAAGAGGTAACAGTCAAGCCTGAGAAGGAACATGTAAGTGTTAAAATTGCAATTGTAAAGACAGGTACAGCGGAACAAATGCAGTTGCAGTCTGGAATTGTAAAGTTAGTAAAAGAACTTGGAGCAACAACAGTTGGACTTCGTTTTGCAGAATTTACAGAAGAGGAATTAGCTCAGTTTGCACCAACGCAAGAGGAAGAGAAAAGTGAATCCTTATTATCACCGAACTCAAATACAACATTTTTAGCAGTAGCAAGTGGAAAAGGTGGAGTAGGGAAATCGACTGTTTCAGTTAACCTTGCAATTGCTTTAGCTCGTTTAGGAAAAAAGGTTGGTATCATTGATGCGGATATTTATGGTTTTAGTGTACCGGATATGATGGGTATAGAAAAACGCCCAATCGTAAGAGGTGATAAGATAATACCAGTGGAGCGTCTAGGTGTGAAAGTAATATCAATGGGATTCTTTGTAGAAGATAACGCACCTGTTATTTGGAGAGGACCGATGCTTGGGAAAATGTTAAATCACTTTTTCACAGAAGTAGAATGGGGTGATTTAGATTACTTAGTATTGGATCTACCACCAGGTACGGGTGATGTTGCTTTAGATGTGCATTCGATGTTGCCGGCTTGTAAAGAGATTATTGTAACAACGCCGCATCCAACAGCGGCATTTGTAGCAGCGCGCGCTGGAGCCATGGCTTTACGTACAGAACATAGTATTCTTGGTGTTGTTGAAAATATGGCGTATTTTGAAAGTAAAGCAACTGGTGAAAAAGAGTATGTGTTTGGAAGAGGTGGAGGAGATAAACTAGCTACGGAACTCCAAACGGATGTACTTGGCCGAATTCCACTTCAACAACCTGATTGGAATAAAGAGGACTTTGCGCCGTCAGTATATGAAGATACACATACAACGGGTCTTATTTATCGTACGATAGCTGAGACAGTTATTGATAAAACAGCTGTTACACAAAAATAAAGTAGTAATGAGTGGACAATATATACATTGTCCACTCATTACTATAATTTTTATTGTTATTCTTTGTTCCCATCTTGAGAACCACCTTCACCACCTGCGCCTTTCTTATCAGACCCACCTTTTTCGGCTTTTTGTACACCTTTACTAATGATGTCAATCATCTTAGCTTGGAAGATTGGACTTTCGGCAGTTTCGGTTAGTACTTGCTGTAAATATTGACGATATTCTTTACTCTTCATTGTTTGTAACATAATTTTCTCTACTTCAGGATTTTTCATAATCTCTATAACACCTGATTGGTATTCAGGATCTTTTAGTAAAGTTTTCATTAAGTTCGTTTGTTCTTTTCCCATACTTTTAGCAAATTTCGATGAGAACTCAGGGTCTTTAAAGAGCTTTTCCCAGAATTGTTGCCCTTTTTCAGATACCATCGCATCTTCAATCGTTTTCTTTACTACTGTTTCATCTAGTATGAGGGCTTGTTTCATTTTTTCATCAGTTAATACATCTTGGATCGCCTTTTTTCCTTGGTCGGTTTTTAAAATATCAACAATCATTTTTTTTGTTTGATCATAATCAAGTTCGGATTTTGCTTCTTTTTCTTGTGCACATGCCACTAGTGCTATAAATAGAAAAGAAGAAATCAAAACGAGCAGCATCCGTTTCATAAGTTGGAGCTCCTTTCAGCAAAGTTCTCTTTTTTTAATATAAATCTCTTTAAGGAATTTATACATTAACATGGCTAGCTTTTTGAAATTGTCATTGATACAATTCAATTAGAAATATAAGAATAATGGGGGATGTGTTGTGAATAGCCGCAAGTGGGTACGACTATTTTTTACGACGTTGTTTCTTGGTGGGATTAGCACAGTCTTTATTGGTTTTGTTTTAGAGTGGGACAAGTACGTCAAATTTTTTCAAAATTTTGACGGAAAGGAGATTCTAGCAGTTTCTTTTTGGTTGATGGGCGTAGGATTTATTTTTAGTGTTATAAGTCAAATGGGGTTCTTTGCATATTTAACGATTCATCGTTTTGGGTTAGGGATGTTTCGGTCATCTTCTTTATGGAATGCAGTGCAACTGTTCTTTATTGCGTTCGTATTGTTTGATTTCGTTTATTTAAGGTCAGTACTTATTGCAAATGGGGAAGTTTCGTTAGGGAATAACATACTTGTTGCTGGGATGTTATTTGTGTTTGGGGCAATTGTCGCTTACATAAAGAGTAAAGAAACGAATAAAAAAGCATTTGTTCCCGCTTTGTTCTTTATGGTTGTTGTAACAATTCTTGAATGGGTACCAGCGCTCCGGATTAATGATACAGATTGGTTATATTTAATGGTGATACCACTTCTATTATGTAATGCATATCAGTTACTTGTATTGCATCGTTTAATTGGACAAAAGAGTAAGTCAGTTTAATGAGAAGAGAATGGGTTTTTAATTAACCAGATTCTTATCGTCTGTAAACACTAGGATAAAAAAAGCTCTGCTATCTTAACGAAAGATAGCAGAGCTTTTTATGTGTGAAGAACCGTGTGGAAAGGAATTACTTAATATCTTCGCTTTTTGTACTTGTGTTGGAAATAAGTTGTGATACAGATGTTTGTTCATATCCGTCGCTCTTTAATTTTTGTAAGAGTAATGGTAAAGCCTTATTTGTTTGAAGGGCAGAATCAGAAGCATGTAATAAGACAATATCTCCACCCTTTAAATTGCTAGAGACGGTGGAAACGATTTTATTTACGCCGGGATTTTTCCAGTCATTTGAATTGTTACTCCAATGAACGATGGTGTATCCGAGTGATTCCGCTATTTTAAGAGTCGTTTTGTTAAAGTCGCCACTAGGTGGACGTAATAGCTTGACTTGTTTTACGCCAAGTTTTGTAAAAACATCTTGTGCCCGTAAAAGATCTCGTCGTATTTCATTTGCTTCTAGTGAAGTGTAGGACGTGTAATTATAACCCATACTACCAATCTCATGTCCATCTTTCATGATGCGTTCGACAATATCAGGGTGTCTTTCAGCCCATGCAGCAGAGAGAAAGAAGGTTGCATTCTTAATTTCTCTTTCTTTGAGTGTATTAAGGATTGGAATAGCTTTTTGGTCTCCCCAACTAATGTCAAACGTGAATGCAACTTGTTTTTTTGCAGTGTCCCCTTTGTAAATCACTTTAGGGCCGGTAGCAGTTGAAAAAGCAGATTCATGTGAATATGTTTTTAAAAAGAGTAGCCATGCTGTAAATAAGGAAAGTACGACTATTAAGCTAATGTGTTTAAATGTCCTTTTACTCGTAATAAAAAAGAAAAACATAATATTACGCCCCTTTGTCCAATCCTTTTCAGTTACATATATGCTTTAAATTTAAAAAAGAGAACAAGGGATTAACATCGTAAGTGGTGGATATAATGAGTGATAGAATTTTGTTTTTTGATGATACATTATTGATAATTGAAAATGAGTGCGGTGTTTATCGGTACACGTAAGGAGTTATTGGGGTGATAATTTGCTTGGGATTATGTTGACGAAGGAAGAGAAAAAAGAAATGGAATACATACTGAAGAGAGAACTAGAGGAACTTTTATTTGATTTTGAAGATGAGCGTATACATAGCATTGTAAAAAAGGCGATGGAAGAAAGGTATAAAATCATTTTTTGTTTATTTCGGAGAGTTGCTAATAGGGAAGAGTGTATTCGTTATGTAAGAAAAAGAATTTTTTATTAAAAAGTATTGACGTTAAGAGTAAGTATATGATAAATTAATAAACGTCGCTGATGCAGAAACACAGAAAACGACAAAAAAGAAATTGAAAAACTTAGTTGACATCGAAAAATGAAGATGTTAACATAAGGAAGTCGCAAATGAGCGACCGAGTAGTTCTTTGAAAACTGAACGAAACAAACAACGTGAACGTCAATTTTTATTTTTAGATGCTAGACAAACTAACTTTATTGGAGAGTTTGATCCTGGCTCAGGATGAACGCTGGCGGCGTGCCTAATACATGCAAGTCGAGCGAATGGATTAAGAGCTTGCTCTTATGAAGTTAGCGGCGGACGGGTGAGTAACACGTGGGTAACCTACCCATAAGACTGGGATAACTCCGGGAAACCGGGGCTAATACCGGATAATATTTTGAACTGCATAGTTCGAAATTGAAAGGCGGCTTCGGCTGTCACTTATGGATGGACCCGCGTCGCATTAGCTAGTTGGTGAGGTAACGGCTCACCAAGGCAACGATGCGTAGCCGACCTGAGAGGGTGATCGGCCACACTGGGACTGAGACACGGCCCAGACTCCTACGGGAGGCAGCAGTAGGGAATCTTCCGCAATGGACGAAAGTCTGACGGAGCAACGCCGCGTGAGTGATGAAGGCTTTCGGGTCGTAAAACTCTGTTGTTAGGGAAGAACAAGTGCTAGTTGAATAAGCTGGCACCTTGACGGTACCTAACCAGAAAGCCACGGCTAACTACGTGCCAGCAGCCGCGGTAATACGTAGGTGGCAAGCGTTATCCGGAATTATTGGGCGTAAAGCGCGCGCAGGTGGTTTCTTAAGTCTGATGTGAAAGCCCACGGCTCAACCGTGGAGGGTCATTGGAAACTGGGAGACTTGAGTGCAGAAGAGGAAAGTGGAATTCCATGTGTAGCGGTGAAATGCGTAGAGATATGGAGGAACACCAGTGGCGAAGGCGACTTTCTGGTCTGTAACTGACACTGAGGCGCGAAAGCGTGGGGAGCAAACAGGATTAGATACCCTGGTAGTCCACGCCGTAAACGATGAGTGCTAAGTGTTAGAGGGTTTCCGCCCTTTAGTGCTGAAGTTAACGCATTAAGCACTCCGCCTGGGGAGTACGGCCGCAAGGCTGAAACTCAAAGGAATTGACGGGGGCCCGCACAAGCGGTGGAGCATGTGGTTTAATTCGAAGCAACGCGAAGAACCTTACCAGGTCTTGACATCCTCTGAAAACTCTAGAGATAGAGCTTCTCCTTCGGGAGCAGAGTGACAGGTGGTGCATGGTTGTCGTCAGCTCGTGTCGTGAGATGTTGGGTTAAGTCCCGCAACGAGCGCAACCCTTGATCTTAGTTGCCATCATTAAGTTGGGCACTCTAAGGTGACTGCCGGTGACAAACCGGAGGAAGGTGGGGATGACGTCAAATCATCATGCCCCTTATGACCTGGGCTACACACGTGCTACAATGGACGGTACAAAGAGCTGCAAGACCGCGAGGTGGAGCTAATCTCATAAAACCGTTCTCAGTTCGGATTGTAGGCTGCAACTCGCCTACATGAAGCTGGAATCGCTAGTAATCGCGGATCAGCATGCCGCGGTGAATACGTTCCCGGGCCTTGTACACACCGCCCGTCACACCACGAGAGTTTGTAACACCCGAAGTCGGTGGGGTAACCTTTATGGAGCCAGCCGCCTAAGGTGGGACAGATGATTGGGGTGAAGTCGTAACAAGGTAGCCGTATCGGAAGGTGCGGCTGGATCACCTCCTTTCTATGGAGAATTGATGAACGCAGTTCATCAATAAACGTTGACTTGTTTTGTTTCGTTCAGTTTTGAGAGAACTATCTCTCAAGTTTAAATGTATGTTCTTTGAAAACTAGATAACAGTGTAGCTCATATTTTTTTAATTTTAGTTTGGTTAAGTTAGAAAGGGCGCACGGTGGATGCCTTGACACTAGGAGTCGATGAAGGACGGGACTAACGCCGATATGCTTCGGGGAGCTGTAAGTAAGCTTTGATCCGAAGATTTCCGAATGGGGAAACCCACTATACGTAATGGTATGGTATCCTTACCTGAATACATAGGGTATGGAAGACAGACCCAGGGAACTGAAACATCTAAGTACCTGGAGGAAGAGAAAGCAAATGCGATTTCCTGAGTAGCGGCGAGCGAAACGGAATCTAGCCCAAACCAAGAGGCTTGCCTCTTGGGGTTGTAGGACATTCTATACGGAGTTACAAAGGAACGAGGTAGACGAAGCGACCTGGAAAGGTCCGTCACAGAGGGTAACAACCCCGTAGTCGAAACTTCGTTCTCTCTTGAATGTATCCTGAGTACGGCGGAACACGTGAAATTCCGTCGGAATCTGGGAGGACCATCTCCCAAGGCTAAATACTCCCTAGTGATCGATAGTGAACCAGTACCGTGAGGGAAAGGTGAAAAGCACCCCGGAAGGGGAGTGAAAGAGATCCTGAAACCGTGTGCCTACAAATAGTCAGAGCCCGTTAATGGGTGATGGCGTGCCTTTTGTAGAATGAACCGGCGAGTTACGATCCCGTGCAAGGTTAAGCTGAAGAGGCGGAGCCGCAGCGAAAGCGAGTCTGAATAGGGCGTTTAGTACGTGGTCGTAGACCCGAAACCAGGTGATCTACCCATGTCCAGGGTGAAGTTCAGGTAACACTGAATGGAGGCCCGAACCCACGCACGTTGAAAAGTGCGGGGATGAGGTGTGGGTAGCGGAGAAATTCCAATCGAACCTGGAGATAGCTGGTTCTCCCCGAAATAGCTTTAGGGCTAGCCTTAAGTGTAAGAGTCTTGGAGGTAGAGCACTGATTGAACTAGGGGTCCTCATCGGATTACCGAATTCAGTCAAACTCCGAATGCCAATGACTTATCCTTAGGAGTCAGACTGCGAGTGATAAGATCCGTAGTCAAGAGGGAAACAGCCCAGATCGCCAGCTAAGGTCCCAAAGTGTGTATTAAGTGGAAAAGGATGTGGAGTTGCTTAGACAACTAGGATGTTGGCTCAGAAGCAGCCACCATTTAAAGAGTGCGTAATAGCTCACTAGTCGAGTGACTCTGCGCCGAAAATGTACCGGGGCTAAATACACCACCGAAGCTGCGAATTGATACCAATGGTATCAGTGGTAGGGGAGCGTTCTAAGTGCAGTGAAGTCAGACCGGAAGGACTGGTGGAGCGCTTAGAAGTGAGAATGCCGGTATGAGTAGCGAAAGACGGGTGAGAATCCCGTCCACCGAATGCCTAAGGTTTCCTGAGGAAGGCTCGTCCGCTCAGGGTTAGTCAGGACCTAAGCCGAGGCCGACAGGCGTAGGCGATGGACAACAGGTTGATATTCCTGTACCACCTCTTTATCGTTTGAGCAATGGAGGGACGCAGAAGGATAGAAGAAGCGTGCGATTGGTTGTGCACGTCCAAGCAGTTAGGCTGATAAGTAGGCAAATCCGCTTATCGTGAAGGCTGAGCTGTGATGGGGAAGCTCCTTATGGAGCGAAGTCTTTGATTCCCCGCTGCCAAGAAAAGCTTCTAGCGAGATAAAAGGTGCCTGTACCGCAAACCGACACAGGTAGGCGAGGAGAGAATCCTAAGGTGTGCGAGAGAACTCTGGTTAAGGAACTCGGCAAAATGACCCCGTAACTTCGGGAGAAGGGGTGCTTTCTTAACGGAAAGCCGCAGTGAATAGGCCCAAGCGACTGTTTAGCAAAAACACAGGTCTCTGCGAAGCCGTAAGGCGAAGTATAGGGGCTGACACCTGCCCGGTGCTGGAAGGTTAAGGAGAGGGGTTAGCGTAAGCGAAGCTCTGAACTGAAGCCCCAGTAAACGGCGGCCGTAACTATAACGGTCCTAAGGTAGCGAAATTCCTTGTCGGGTAAGTTCCGACCCGCACGAAAGGTGTAACGATTTGGGCACTGTCTCAACCAGAGACTCGGTGAAATTATAGTACCTGTGAAGATGCAGGTTACCCGCGACAGGACGGAAAGACCCCGTGGAGCTTTACTGTAGCCTGATATTGAATTTTGGTACAGTTTGTACAGGATAGGCGGGAGCCATTGAAACCGGAGCGCTAGCTTCGGTGGAGGCGCTGGTGGGATACCGCCCTGACTGTATTGAAATTCTAACCTACGGGTCTTATCGACCCGGGAGACAGTGTCAGGTGGGCAGTTTGACTGGGGCGGTCGCCTCCTAAAGTGTAACGGAGGCGCCCAAAGGTTCCCTCAGAATGGTTGGAAATCATTCGTAGAGTGCAAAGGCATAAGGGAGCTTGACTGCGAGACCTACAAGTCGAGCAGGGACGAAAGTCGGGCTTAGTGATCCGGTGGTTCCGCATGGAAGGGCCATCGCTCAACGGATAAAAGCTACCCCGGGGATAACAGGCTTATCTCCCCCAAGAGTCCACATCGACGGGGAGGTTTGGCACCTCGATGTCGGCTCATCGCATCCTGGGGCTGTAGTCGGTCCCAAGGGTTGGGCTGTTCGCCCATTAAAGCGGTACGCGAGCTGGGTTCAGAACGTCGTGAGACAGTTCGGTCCCTATCCGTCGTGGGCGCAGGAAATTTGAGAGGAGCTGTCCTTAGTACGAGAGGACCGGGATGGACGCACCGCTGGTGTACCAGTTGTTCTGCCAAGGGCATAGCTGGGTAGCTATGTGCGGAAGGGATAAGTGCTGAAAGCATCTAAGCATGAAGCCCCCCTCAAGATGAGATTTCCCATAGCGTAAGCTAGTAAGATCCCTGAAAGATGATCAGGTTGATAGGTTCGAGGTGGAAGCATGGTGACATGTGGAGCTGACGAATACTAATAGATCGAGGACTTAACCATATAATATGAAGCAAATGTTATCTAGTTTTGAAGGAATATATATTTAAAATTCCTTTGGACATTCTGAAAAGAATGTGTATAATGATAAAAGTCTGGTAATGATGGCAGAGAGGTCACACCCGTTCCCATACCGAACACGGAAGTTAAGCTCTCTAGCGCCGATGGTAGTTGGGACCTTGTCCCTGTGAGAGTAGGACGTTGCCAGGCTTATATTATTCCGCAGTAGCTCAGCGGTAGAGCTATCGGCTGTTAACCGATCGGTCGTAGGTTCGATTCCTACCTGCGGAGCCATTATGCTTCCATAGCTCAGCTGGTAGAGTACTTCCATGGTAAGGAAGAGGTCACCGGTTCAAGCCCGGTTGGAAGCTTGGGAAAAGTTTTTATTTTTTTGGCCCGTTGGTCAAGTGGTTAAGACACCGCCCTTTCACGGCGGTAACACGGGTTCGAATCCCGTACGGGTCATCACTTTTGGAGGATTAGCTCAGCTGGGAGAGCACCTGCCTTACAAGCAGGGGGTCGGCGGTTCGATCCCGTCATCCTCCACCATATATTTTTAAATGTCGGAGGGGTAGCGAAGTGGCTAAACGCGGCGGACTGTAAATCCGCTCCTTTGGGTTCGGCAGTTCGAATCTGCCCCCCTCCACCATTTTCTTTAAAATAACCTGAAAGGGTTTATTTTTTTGAAAAGATAACCATACTAGTAAATATTAATGGGCTATAGCCAAGCGGTAAGGCAACGGACTTTGACTCCGTCATGCGCTGGTTCGAATCCAGCTAGCCCAGCCATTTACGAGCCATTAGCTCAGTTGGTAGAGCATCTGACTTTTAATCAGAGGGTCGAAGGTTCGAATCCTTCATGGCTCACCATTTTCGCGGAAGTAGTTCAGTGGTAGAATACAACCTTGCCAAGGTTGGGGTCGCGGGTTCGAATCCCGTCTTCCGCTTAATTACTAAGGGGCCTTAGCTCAGCTGGGAGAGCGCCTGCCTTGCACGCAGGAGGTCAGCGGTTCGATCCCGCTAGGCTCCATATAAATAGGGAAAGCTTACATCAAATGATGTAAGCTTTTTTTGTGTTTAAATTCCATTTCAAAAGGCAACTTTTTCATATATCGTTTAAAATGAAAAAAGGGGATTGAATAAGGGGGAGGTAATTATGAAAGTTGTCATTGCATCGGATTCATATAAAGAAAGCTTGAAAGCTATAGAGGTATGTGAAGCCATTGAAAGAGGCTTTGCAGCAATTTTTCCTAAAGCAGAGTATGTTAAAGTACCAATTGGAGATGGAGGCGAAGGAACGGTTGAATCTCTTGTTGGCGCTACAATGGGGAGAATTATATCACTTAATGTGACAGGGCCGCTTGGAGAGAGCGTGCAAGCCTTTTATGGTATGTCTAAAGATAAGAAGACAGCATTTATTGAAATGGCGGCAGCATCAGGATTACAACACGTTCCAACTGAAAAGAGAAACCCACTTATTACAACGACAAAAGGGACAGGCGAACTTATATTACATGCATTAGATCAAGGAGCCAAACACATTATTTTAGGGCTTGGAGGAAGTGCTACAAATGATGGTGGGGCTGGTATGCTATCTGCCTTAGGCGCAAGATTTATAAATAAGAAAGGTGAGATAATAGAACCCTCTGGAGGGACATTGCATTGGATAACCACTGTTGACCTTTCTAGGATTGATTCACGCCTGGAGGATATAAAGTTAGAAGCAGCATGTGATGTAGATAACCCTTTAGTTGGACTGAGCGGGGCGTCTTTTGTATTTGCGAGACAAAAAGGTGCGAATGTAGAGATGATGAAAGAGCTAGATGAGAATTTAAAACATTATGCTAATATACTTAAACAACATGTGTCTTTTGATGTATCTGAGATACCGGGTGCGGGGGCAGCTGGAGGAATGGGAGCTGCTGTCGTTGCAGTGCTAAAGGGACAGCTAAGAAAAGGGATTGAAATTGTATTAGATTATACAAATTTTGATAAGTGTATAGAGGGTGCCGATCTTATTGTAACTGGTGAGGGAAGAATAGATGAACAAACAGCTTATGGAAAAGCTCCTGTTGGTGTCGCGAAGCGGGCGAAATGTCGTCATATTCCTGTAATTGCTATTGGTGGATCTGTATCTCCGAACTATGCAATTGTTTATGAAAAGGGAATTGATGCAGTGTTTAGTATTACAGCTAGTCCAATGACATTAGAAGAAGCATATAAAGCGGCAGAAGAGAATATCGAAATGACAGCAAAAAATATTGCAGCAGTGTGGAAACTAGCATCAGAAAAACGCTTCTAAATGTAGAAGTGTTTTTTTGTTCAGTTATTTGAGGGTATTTTGTGTAATTTTAGGTGGTGATGGAGAAAAGCACTGATAAAAATATTAGCTGATAGAAAAGTTAGTTGGTTCATTAAGTTAACTTTATACATAGAATAGTTTTTAAATTGGGATTCTAACGTAAATATAAGTGAATAAAATGTATATCCATGCAGAAAAATGTCGAGTTGAGTCAGACTATATAAAAGATTTAAAATATTTAGTGAAGGCATAAAAGGGGGATACTATCTATGAAAAAAGAAATCTCAGTTATTGGAGTTCCAATGGATTTAGGACAGATGCGTCGCGGGGTTGATATGGGACCAAGCGCAATCCGTTATGCAGGGGTAATTGAAAGAATCGAAGAAATTGGATATAACGTAAAAGATATGGGAGATATATGTATAGAGAGAGAAAAAGAAATAGCTGAAAATACAAAGTTAAGAAACCTTACACAAGTTGCAACTGTATGTAATGAATTAGCAAGTAAGGTTGATCATATTATAGAAGAAGGTCGTTTTCCACTTGTATTGGGCGGCGATCATAGTATTGCTATCGGTACGTTAGCTGGTGTAGCGAAACATTATAAAAATTTAGGTGTTATTTGGTATGATGCACACGGTGATTTAAATACAGAAGAGACTTCACCATCTGGAAATATTCATGGTATGTCACTTGCTGCAAGTTTAGGATATGGGCATTCTTCACTTGTAGACTTATATGGGGCATATCCAAAGGTGAAGAAAGAGAACGTTGTAATTATCGGTGCACGTGCATTAGATGAAGGAGAAAAAGACTTTATTCGTGAAGAAGGCATTAAAGTATTCTCAATGCATGAAATTGATCGTATGGGTATGACGGCTGTTATGGAAGAAACAATTGCGTATTTATCTCATACTGATGGTGTTCATTTATCATTAGATTTAGATGGGCTTGATCCTCATGACGCACCAGGAGTTGGAACACCTGTAATTGGTGGTCTATCTTATCGCGAAAGCCACTTAGCGATGGAGATGTTAGCAGAAGCTGATATTGTTACATCTGCTGAATTTGTTGAAGTAAATACAATTTTAGATGAGAGAAACAGAACAGCAACAACAGCGGTTGCTTTAATGGGTTCTTTATTCGGTGAAAAACTGAAATAAATGTAAGAAAAGCAACTGTGAAGTTGCTTTTTTTATTGGAAAATAGGCGTATAATAACTTGTATTACACTGTGGGATAAGAAAGTTTGACATCTTACCAATTTAAGCTAAGGGGGCGTTTGTAATTGTCGTTTGTTTCATGTATGGTATAATTAACTAGTTGTTGGAAATACATACAGATAGAGCATAAAATAATATTTCAATATATGGATAGAATTGCTCGTAAGTAGGAGGAAGGGTTAGCATGCCTTTTGAAGATACGACCATTTTGAAATATCTTAGTACGGCATTAGATATTGCTGTTGTATGGTTTATTATATATAAGCTAATTCTTATAATCCGTGGCACGAAGGCTGTTCAACTTTTAAAAGGTATTACAGTTATTATTGTCGTCCGGATGATTAGTATTTTACTTGAATTGCATACGCTATATTGGCTAACGGAACAAGTATTAACGTGGGGATTCTTAGCTGTTATTATTATCTTTCAGCCAGAATTGCGAAGAGCACTTGAGCAGCTAGGAAGAGGTAGCTTGTTTTCGCGTGTAGGAACTCACGAGGACGATGAACCTGAAATTGTTGCAACAGCGATAGCGAAAGCAACGGAATATATGGGAAAACGTAGAATTGGTGCATTAATTACGTTGTCAAAAGAGACTGGGATGGGTGACTATGTGGAAACGGGTATTCCGCTGAACGCAAATGTGTCATCAGAATTACTCATTAATATTTTTATCCCTAATACGCCTCTTCATGATGGAGCAGTAATTATGCAGGGAAGTACAATTAAAGCAGCAGCATGTTATCTTCCGCTATCAGAAAGTCCGTTTATTTCTAAGGAGTTAGGAACAAGGCATCGCGCTGCAATGGGAGTTAGTGAAGTTACTGATAGTATTACAGTAGTTGTGTCGGAAGAAACGGGTCAAATTTCTTTAACGAAAAACGGTGAGTTACATCGTGATTTGAAGACAGAACAGCTGAAGGATATGTTGTTAGCTGAATTTAGTGGGAACGAAAAAACGACTTCTTCGTCTTTATGGAATTGGAGGAGAAAGCGTCATGGATAAGTTAATGGAGAATCATTGGTTTTTAAAAGGAATCTCATTACTATTGGCGTGTATGCTTTTTATGTCAGCAACTTTAACTGAAAAAAATACGACATCGAGTATATTACCTTTCGTAAATGAAACGAAAGAAACATTAACTGATTATCCTATTACCCTTAAGTATGATGAAGAGAAATATATTGTAAGTGGTATTCCAGCAGGTGGAGTCAAGGTGAAGTTGGAAGGCCCAAAATCAGCAGTTGCTACAGCAAAAGCAAAAAAACAATTTGATATATCAGTTGATTTGCGAGATAGTCCAAAAGGAACTTATGAAGTTTCTTTAAAAGCGAATGGGCTTCCAGAGGATGTGAAAGGAACAGTCCAACCAGCAACAATTAAAGTCACCCTTCATGAAAAAGCGAAAAAGTATGTTCATGTAGATTTAAAATTATCAAATGAAGACCAGATGCCAGCAGGTGCTACTCTTGAAAAATCAGTTATTAAGCCTGATACTGTTGAGGTAGTTGGGACGAAAGAAGAAATAGAAAGTATTTCATCTGCTAAGGCATATATCGATTTAAAAGGTGTTAATAAAACTGTTACAAAAACACCAGAAGTTACATTATACAATAAAGAAGGAAAACGCTTAAATGTAAGAACAAATCCATCTAAAATTAGTGTAACGTTGAATGTAGCAACGCAAGCTACAGCAAATAACGTCGAAAAAACAGTTCCTTTAACATATGCGAAAAAAGGGAATTTACCAGAAGGTTTAGCTGTTACAAATATTAGTGTTGAACCAAAAGAAGTAACGATAGCAGGTCCAAAAGACATTTTGGATAATATACAATCTATAGAGGGGGTCGAGGTAGATCTTAGTCAATTGACGGATTCTACAACATTCGATGCCTCTGTTTTATTGCCAAAAGGTGTAACAAGTGCAAAACCAAATCAAGTGAAGGTTTCCGTAGGGGTACAAAAGGTAAAACAAACGAAAAGTAAAACTATTGATGGTATCCCGATTCAAAAAAATGGAATTCCGAATGATGTTACTGCTCAGCTACTTTCGCCACAAGATGGAAAGATAAGCGTTGATATTTCAGGAGAAGCAAGTATAGTAGATAAAATAACAGCAGCTCAAATAACAGCAGCGATTAATCTGCAAAATGTATCTCCGGGGACGAAGGATGTTTCTATTCAAGTGAGCGGTCCTGGTAATATTTCGATAGAAGCAAAACAAAAAAGTGCTAAAGTCACAATTGTGAAGAAAGAAAAGCCGGATAAAGAAGTACAAGGTAATATTGAACCACCAGATTCAAAAAACAATCAAGAAAATCAAACTGAAAAACCAAAAAATCCTGAACCGGATCCAGAAAAGGATCAGGAAAAAGATAAAAATAAAGAACAAGAAAAAGATAAAGAACAAGACAAAGAAAAAGACAAAGAAAACGGCCAAGAAACGAGCCAAGAACCAACAGTAGATAATCAAAAAGAGCACGAAAAAGGAGCGAATAATAATGGGTAAATATTTTGGTACAGACGGAGTACGCGGGGTTGCAAATAAGGAATTAACACCTGAATTAGCATTCAAAATTGGACGTTTTGGCGGCTATGTATTAACAAAAGATACAGATCGTCCAAAAGTAATTATTGGTCGTGATACACGTGTATCTGGACATATGTTAGAAGGAGCTTTAGTAGCAGGTCTATTATCAACTGGAGCAGAAGTAATGCGTCTTGGTGTTATTTCTACACCAGGTGTGGCTTATTTAACAAAAGCTTTAGATGCACAAGCAGGTGTTATGATTTCTGCATCTCATAATCCAGTACAAGATAACGGAATTAAGTTCTTCGGTTCAGATGGTTTCAAATTAACAGATGAGCAAGAAGCAGAAATTGAAGCATTATTAGACAAAGAAGTTGACGAGTTACCACGTCCAACAGGTACTAACCTTGGCCAAGTGAGTGATTACTTTGAAGGTGGACAAAAATATTTACAATACATTAAACAAACTGTAGAGGAAGATTTCTCTGGTTTACATATCGCTTTAGATTGCGCACACGGTGCGACTTCTTCTTTAGCTCCATATTTATTTGCAGACTTAGAAGCTGATATTTCAACGATGGGAACTTCTCCAAACGGTATGAATATTAACGAAGGCGTAGGATCTACACATCCAGAAGTCTTAGCTGAATTAGTAAAAGAAAAAGGTGCGGATATCGGACTTGCTTTTGATGGTGATGGCGACCGTTTAATCGCTGTAGATGAAAAAGGAAACATCGTTGATGGCGATCAAATTATGTTTATTTGCGCGAAGTATATGAAAGAAACTGGTCAATTAAAACATAATACAGTTGTTTCAACAGTTATGAGTAACTTAGGTTTCTACAAAGCACTTGAAGCAAACAGTATTACAAGTGATAAAACAGCAGTTGGTGACCGATACGTAATGGAAGAAATGAAACGTGGTGGATATAACCTGGGTGGAGAACAATCAGGTCACATTATCTTACTTGATTACATTACAACTGGTGATGGAATGTTAAGTGCACTTCAACTTGTAAACATCATGAAAATGACGAAAAAGCCATTATCTGAACTTGCAGGTGAGATGACAAAATTCCCACAATTACTAGTAAACGTTCGTGTAACAGATAAAAAACTAGCATTAGAAAATGAAAAAATTAAAGAAATTATTCGTGTTGTAGAGGAAGAAATGAACGGAGACGGTCGTATTCTTGTTCGTCCATCGGGAACAGAACCACTTATTCGTGTAATGGCAGAAGCACCGACACAAGAAATTTGTGATGGGTATGTACATCGTATTGTAGAAGTTGTGAAAGCTGAAGTTGGCGTTGAATAATTAGCCGATTTTATTTAAAAGGAGCACAAAAAGTGCTCCTTTTTCATATGTTTTATAGACAATGAAAAAAATTTCATTGACGATTTATATTGTTTGTTATACGATGGTCTTGTTCTTTTTCTCAAAGGAAATATTGTAAATTATAAAAGCGCCAGAACTACAAGTAGTGTAGTTGACGAGGTGGAGTTTATCGAGATTTCGGCGGATGACTCCCGGTTGTTCATCACAACCGCAAACTTTTACTTAAAACATTAAGGTGACTTAGTGGACAAAGGTGAAAGTGTGATGAGAGAAGAGGAACGGATGAATACTAGCTGTATAAGTATATACGGACTTTAACCCAATCGAGAGGAAGGTGAAAGCCGTTACAAGCTTACAGGGCTAGCAATATGTAATCCGTTTTTTAGTATAAATAAAAATGGTATCGGACTATGTCGTTACATGTTCGCAGAGCAGTGTAAGCATTTGTAACGGCGACTAAACATGTGTGGAATCGTAGGATTTATTGGAGAGCAAGATGCAAAGGAAATTTTATTAAAAGGTTTAGAAAAGTTAGAATATCGTGGATATGATTCAGCAGGTATTGCAGTACAAGCAGAGAACGGTGTTGTTGTATACAAAGAAAAAGGCCGTATTGCAAAACTTCGCGAAGTCGTAGAGGAGAATGTAGCAGCAAGCGTGGGAATCGGTCACACACGCTGGGCTACACATGGTGTTCCAAGCAAGCTAAACGCGCATCCGCATCAAAGTACATCAAAGCGTTTTACATTAGTTCATAACGGTGTAATTGAAAACTATGAGTTAGTGAAAAAGGAATATTTACAAGATGTAACGTTCGTAAGTGAAACAGATACAGAAATTATCGTGCAGCTTATGGAACAACAAGTAAGTACAGGACTAAGTGTAGAAGACGCGTTCCGTCAAACGTTATCTCTTTTACATGGTTCTTACGCAATTGGACTACTTGATGCTGAAAATCCAAACATGATTTATGTTGCTAAAAACAAAAGCCCGCTATTAGTAGGTGTTGGTGATAACTTTAATGTTGTGGCGAGCGACGCTATGGCGATGTTACAAGTTACAGATCAATTTATCGAGTTAATGGATAAAGAAATCGTAATTGTAACAAAAGAAAGCATTACAATTAAAAACTTACAAGGTGAAACGATTGAACGTGCACCGTTTACAGCGGAATTAGATGCAAGTGATATTGAAAAAGGAACGTATCCTCATTTCATGCTAAAAGAAATCGATGAGCAACCACTTGTAATCCGTAATATTATTCAAAAGTATCAAGGTGAAAATGGCGAGATTGAACTGGATGCAGATATCCGTAACGCAATTTTAGATAGCGATCGCATTTACATCATTGCATGCGGAACAAGTTATCATGCAGGTCTTGTTGGAAAGCAATTCATTGAAAAATTCGCGAAAGTACCAGTTGAAGTACACGTAGCAAGTGAATTCTCTTACAACATGCCATTATTAACAGAAAGACCGTTCTTCATTTACATTTCACAAAGTGGTGAAACAGCTGATAGCCGTGCAGTACTTGTGCAAACAAATGAAATGGGTCATAAAGCATTAACGATTACAAATGTACCTGGTTCTACGCTTTCTCGTGAAGCTGATTATACACTTCCGTTATATGCGGGACCAGAAATCGCAGTTGCATCGACGAAAGCATACACAGCACAGCTTGCAGTACTTTCAATCTTAGCGGCTGACATTGCAAAAGCAAAAGGTGAAGTTCTTGATTTCGATTTAACACACGAATTAGGACTTGTAGCAAATGCAATGGTAGTACTTTGTGATCAAAAAGAAGAAATGGACGCATTAGCAAAACAATTTTTAGCAACAACGCGTAACTGCTTCTTCATCGGACGTAGCGTAGACTTCTTCGTAGGTTTAGAAGGTGCGTTAAAACTAAAAGAAATCTCTTACATCCAAGCAGAAGGATTTGCTGGAGGAGAATTAAAACACGGTACAATCGCCTTAATCGAAAATGGTACACCAGTTATCGCACTTGCTACACAAGAGCACGTAAACCTTGGAATTCGTGGTAACGTGAAAGAAGTAGTAGCACGCGGAGCTAACCCATGTATCATCTCAATGAAAGGCTTAGAAATGGAAGGTGACAGCTTCGTATTACCAGCTGTACACGAAGCACTAGCACCGCTAGTAGCAGTTATTCCATTCCAACTTATTTCATACTACGCAGCGCTTCACCGCGAGTGTGATGTTGATAAGCCACGTAACTTAGCTAAGTCTGTTACGGTTGAGTAGGAAATTGGTAGAGTAACTAGTTTATTGTGGATTTAAAATAAAGTTGTGAAGCTTTGCCCCTTTGGATATTTTTATCTAAAGGGGTGTTTTTGTGTCGAAAAGAAAAAGAACAACTAAAATCGATAAGTGGCTTAAAGAGGTTAGTGAAGCAGATTATCAGCCTTGGCTTAAAATTTAAAGTGTTTCCTCATTAGGGTGTTCAACAAGATTAAAAGGTATAAAGACCGCCAGACAACAGGAATTTTTATCAGATTTGGAACGGAACTACTTTCATTTAACTGAATTTTCCGTTATCGTTTAGATATTCGTGAACAATTTCCTTTATTACCACAAGAAGAGGCGATTATTATTGCTGAAGAGCTTGGGATTAAACACCCAGCTGATCCAATTATTATGACAACGAACTTTTTATTAACAGTTAGTAAAGGTTGGGGTATTACAGTGGTGAAAGCTAAACACAGTTCTAAAGGGTTCAGCATATGGCAGAGGTTTTATCCCGCTAATTTCGGGCAGTAAGACTCCCCGAAATTCGGCGAATGCGAGGAAGTTAGGTGGGAGTCGGGCTGCCCGTAAAAACCCGATTGGTGGGGGCTAATAATCAGTGGGTGATGGAAACCACCCCACTGATTAAAGTTTCACTTTATTGAACAAATTAGATTACTAGATATTACGAGGGGGTATTAATGAAAATGAAAGAAAAAACATATCTAAGTATAGAAGAGAGTATTTCATTACCAACCGTATCAAGTACAAACATAAGTGATGATGGCAAGAACGTAGCATTTGTTAAGAAGATGACTAACTGGAAAGACAATACATATAGGAATCATGTATGGGTATATGAAAAAGATAAGGGGCAGAGTTACCCATTAACAAATGGGGATATAGATAGTGCATGTCCATTATGGTCTCCAAATTCTAGGAACATCGCATACCTTAGCCCTGTTGGTAATGGGAAAAATCAGATCTTTGTTAAGTCGATAGATGGTTATGGCGTGGTTCAAATTACTGATGAGAAAGAAGGGGTCAGTAATTTTAAATGGGAGCCTACTGGCAAGGGTTTTTATTATGTTGCGCAGTCAAAAGAATGCGAGGAGATAAAGAAACGTAAGGAACTATATGGAGATTTTCAACATATAGGTAAGGAACACCAGAATAATTGTTTATACTACATTGAAATAGAAAAAGTGATACAAAATGATAAAGGGGAACGAGGAATTAGCGGTGTTTATCAATTAACGGAGGATAAGGATTTTTATATACATAACTTTGATATTTCAAATGATGGGACAAAGGTTGTATTTATGGCTACACCAAGCCTAAACGATCATATGAATGGTGATCTATACATATTAGATGTTGAAGCTGAGGAACTACAAAAGATGAATGTAGATAAGTTGTTGGGCGGGAGCGTTTGCTTTTCTCCTGAGGGCAGCAAAATATGTTACTCAGCAAGCATAAGAGAGAAGGATTACTATAGAAACCATATACAAGAAAGTACATTAGAGATATATGATATGAATACTGGAGAGGTAATTCAGCCTCTAACAAACTTTGATAGTACGGTTATGCCATTACAGTGGACAGCTAAGGGGATTTTAATTAGATGGCAGGATAAAACTAACTATCGTATTGGATTGCTATGTGAGGATGGCACTGTGGAAATGTTAAGTGACAAAGTAGATGGCTTTATAATGGATGCTTCTATAACAAAGGATGGAAATCATATATCCTATAATAAAGCTATAACAAATGAAACCTTTGAAATCTATTTAGACGATAAAAAAATAACGGATGAAACTAGCTTTTTTAAAGGAAAACTGAAAAGTAACAGGGAAATAATCTCATGGAAAAGTAGGGATGGTCTTGAAATAGAGGGTGTTTTATCAACCCCAGTAGAGTTTGATGCCAATAAAAAATATCCCTTATTAGTAGTAATCCATGGTGGTCCAGCTTGGGCATCTTTTCCGATATTCTCAGACTGTTTTAATGAGAAATATCCGATTGAGCAGTTTATCGAAAAAGGCTTTATAGTTTTAGAGCCAAACTATAGAGGAAGTTCTGGTTATGGTAATGAGTTCTTAAAAGCAAACTATAGAAAACAGGGAATTGCTGACTACGATGATGTTATATCTGGAGTGGATAAACTAGTTGAAGAAGGGATTGCAGATAAAGATAGAGTAGGGGTTATGGGATGGAGCAACGGGGGATATATATCAGCTTTCTGTTCTACATTTAGTAATAGATTTAAAGCTATTTCAGTTGGAGGTGGAATTACTAACTGGAGTACCCATTATGTGAATACAGATATCCCTTACTTCATTAGGATGCATTTAGGAAATACTCCATGGAATGATCCAGAGATATATACGAAAACATCACCAATGACGTATATTAAATCAGCCTGTACGCCTACCTTAATCCAACATGGCGAAAAGGATGCAAGGATTCCAACTTCCAATGCATATGAGCTATATCAAGGGTTAAGGGATATGGAAGTTGATACAGAATTAATTATTTTTAAAGGAATGGCATATAGTTCTGACCAGCCAGGAATTCATGTGGCTATTATGAAGCAGAATTTGATGTGGTTTTCACACTATATTCTTGGAGAAAGTATGGAAGGTTTTAGGGTTTTATAATGGCTTGTTTTAGTCTTTAAGCTTTTTAGGTGCTTGAAATAAAGTCGTACACATTTATCTGGTTATATATGATTGAGTTTAACATTTCGGATAAGACAAACTGTGAAATATTTTGGTGTAAATGAGAAAAGAGCCTGAATGTAGGCTCTTTCCTTATTTATATTTAAAAGATGAACTGTTCTTATGCAGTTTTACTTAATTTATATGCTTCACGGTTATTTTTTTTGAAAAGTTTTGGGAAAACATAACCATCTAATCCAATACGTCCAGCATTCTGTCCTGCAACTAAAATGAGCATAGTTAAAATAAGTAGGTTTGGGTTTACACTAACAGTTCCGCTTAATAAAAATGAAAGGTTCATTATGATGCCGAAAAATGCAGCTGTTTTTGTTAATCCACCTAAAATCAAACCTAGTCCTACTAAAATTTCTCCCCATTGAACTAAAAAGCTAAATAGGTCTGCGTTTGGAAGAACAAAATGTTGAAGGAAATCTGCCCACCAACCTTGTACTGCAGGGTGGTCACCTGATGCTTGAGCGATAGCTCCTTTTAGAAAACCACTTGCGTCAAAAGATTGTCCAAAAACTTTTCCTATTCCAGCAGCAAGCCATGCATATCCTATGTAAAGTCGTAAAAATAATAATATGAAAGTAGCGCGTTTATCAGTTCTTAAAAAATTGATAACCATTGAAATCCCTCCAGTATTCTATTTACATGTTTATTATATATCCATTGTGAATAAATTCACAATGAAGGAAATGTGAACGAAGATAGGTTGTGAGTAATTGTTTTATTTTTTGTAACATTTCATCTATTTTGGTAGACTAATAATAGAGATATATGGAGAGGGGGCAAAGACTCGATATGTGGATGAACTTGTAATGATTAGAAGTTGGATAGATGAATTTTTCTCTCTCATTAGCGAGGGTTTATTTAACTGTCTATAAATCATTCAAGGACTGCATATTTGGCTTGTACATCCCTTTTGTAAGGATAGATACCTATGTCGGGAAATTTATATCTCTCATATAAAATATGCGTCCTTTAATTTGGAGGAGTATATAATGAATCAATTAAAAAATAAAGTAGCAGTTGTTACAGGTGTTAGTCGTTTAGATGGTATTGGTGCAGCGATTTGTAAAGAATTAGCTGAAGCAGGATACGATATATTTTTTACGTACTGGACGAATTACGATAAAGAGATGCCTTGGGGCGTCGATCCAAACGAACAAATACAATTAAAAGAAGAGCTGATAAAGAACGGTGTTGAAGTATCAAGTATGGAGTTAGATTTAACTCGGAATGATGCGCCGGAGCAACTTATAAATAAAGTTACTGAACAACTGGGATACCCTCATATATTAATTAATAATGCAGCGTATTCTACGAATAATGATTTCTCTAATTTAACTGCTGAAGAGTTAGATAAACATTATATGGTAAATGTTCGCGGCACTACATTATTAAGTAGTAAATTTGCTCAAGGATTTGATAAAAAATCCGGCGGTAGAATTGTTAATATTACTTCGGGGCAATTTAAAGGGCCTATGGCTGGAGAACTAGCCTATGCAACGACGAAGGGAGCTATTGATGCTCTCACTAGTACTTTGTCAGCCGAGGTAGCCCATTTAGGTATAACTGTTAATGCAATTAATCCAGGTCCAACTGATACGGGATGGATGACAGAAGAGATAAAAAGAGGATTAAAACCGATGTTTCCTTTTGGTAGAATAGGCGAACCGAAAGATGCAGCAAGACTTATTAAGTTTTTAGTGAGCGAAGAAGCCGGATGGATTACAGGGCAAGTTATTCATTCAGAAGGTGGATTTAAGAGATAAATTTATAAATAAAAAGAAGGTATCTCATTTCAGTGAGATACCTTCTTTTTAATCTTTCTTCAATCTTCGTGCTATACCATTCCCTAATGACTGTAATCCTTGAACGAGAATGATTAAAATAAAGACTGTTGCATACATTACTTCAGGTTCGTAACGTAAATGACCGAATCGATATGCGAGATCACCAAGGCCTCCAGCACCTACAAGTCCAGCCATTGCTGTTGCACCGATTAAGCCAATCGTTGCGATTGTTAATCCAAGTACGAGAGATGGACGAGCTTCTTTAACCATGACGTGCCAAATGATTTTAATAGTAGAAACTCCCATCGCTTGATATGCTTCAATAACACCACGATCTACTTCTAGTAAAGCTGTCTCCATTAAACGTGCAATATAAGGGGCTGTGAAGACAACAAGTGGTACGATAACACCTTGCACGCCAATGGACGTTCCCATTAGAAACTTTGTAAAAGGTAAAATGAAGAATAATAGAATGATAAATGGAAGAGAACGAATGATATTAATAACTGTATTAAGAATAGGATAGATAATTTTATTTTCTCGCTGTCCACCAGGTCTCGTTAAAACAAGTGTGACACCGAGTGGTAATGCAATAAGGATAGATATAAGTAGTGAAATAGATGTCATTTGAAATGTTTGAATTGTTGCTTCCCATATTACGTTACCCCACTCATCCAAAAAGGACTTGTTTCCCATAATCTGTTCTACCTCCTTCTACGATAATTCCTTGTTCTTGTAAAAATGATAAGGCACGGTGTACTTCACTTTTTTCACCTTGCATATGAACGACCAGTTTTCCATATGCCTCATGTTTTAACTGCGTAATATTGCCTGATAAAATATTAGGATATACGTGGAAACGTTTTGTAGCGATAGCTAACGCGGGTTCTCCTGAAGCGGTTCCTATAAATGAAAGTGTTACGATTTCTCCAGTACTTTGTAGCTCTTTCTGTACCTCTTCTGGAATTTTAGCTGCAAATGCGCTATTTACAAATTTCTTCGTTGTTACATGTTGTGGGTTTGTAAAAATGTCCTTCACTGTTCCACTTTCAACGACAGATCCATGTTCCATTACAGCAACTTGGTCACAAATACGCTGGATGACATTCATTTCGTGTGTAATTAGCAAAATCGTAATTCCGATTTCTTCGTTGATCTTTAATAATAAATCAAGAATAGAATCGGTCGTTTCCGGATCTAATGCGCTCGTTGCTTCATCACTTAATAAAACTTCAGGCTCATGAGATAGTGCGCGAGCGATCGCTACACGCTGTTTTTGACCACCAGAAAGTTCACTTGGATAGGCATCTTTTCTATTGAAAAGATCAACAATACGTAAATACTTTTCTACCCTTTTTTCAATTTCATTTTTGGGAAGACCAGATAGACGTAAGGGTAGTGCGATGTTTTCATAAACGGTAACGGTTTTAAGTAAATTGAATCCTTGAAAAATCATGCCGATCTTTTGTCTCGCTTTTGCGAGTTCTTTTGTCGATAAGGTTGTTAAATCTTGTTCGTTTACAATGATATTTCCTGTCGTTGGTTTTTCTAATAAATTTACACAGCGAATTAATGTACTTTTACCAGCGCCGCTATATCCGATGATTCCAAATACTTCGCCCTTTTTTACTTTAAGGGAAGTTGGTTTAAGGGCCTCAACATTCCCTTTTTTTGTTGTAAATATTTTGGAGACGTTTTTTAATTCAATCATTATAGTCAGCTCCTACCAAGACGGTAAAATAGAACCATCGAATTTTTTCTCAATGAAATCTTTTACTTCTTTAGATTGATAAGCTTTCTTTAACTTATTTATAACTGCATCATCTTTATTTTCAGTACGAACAACGACCCAGTTCACATATGGTGAATCTTTTCCTTCGCGGAAAATCGAATCTTTTGCTGGACTTAATTTTGCACCTAATGCAAAGTTTGTATTAATCGCAGCTGCCTTCACTTCACCTAGCTGCGTTGGTAATTGAGATGCCTCTAATTCAACAATCTTTAAATTTTTCGGATTTTCAATTACATCTTTTGCAGTCGCTTTTTCTGTAGCTTTTGGATCCACTTTTAAAACCCCTGCTTTTTCAAATAGCTTTAAAGCACGAAGCTCATTTGTTGGATCATTTGGGACAGCAATTGCGTCGCCCTCTTTTAATTCTTTTATATCTTTTAAGTTTTTAGAGTATATACCCATAGGGAATGTTACTGTGGAAAATACTTCAGTTAATTTCATATTACGTTCAGTTTTAAATACGTCTAAATAAGATTTAGTTTGGTAGCTATTTACATCGAGGCTTTTTTCATCTAAAGATACGTTTGGTGCTACATAATCATTAAATACCTTTACATCGATTTGGAGGCCATCTTTTGCTGCAACTTCTTTCACCTTTTCAAAAATTTGTTCATGCGGTCCACCTGTTACACCAACGGTAATCTTTTTCTCATCTAATGCTTTTACCTCTTTATCAGAATTAGCACCGCATGCGCCTAACAACAATACAGCTCCACTTACAATACTTACTAATACCTTTTTCATCTATAATTCCCCCTTAATATACGTTCCAAAATAAAAAGCACCTCTCAAAAATAAGAGAGGTGCCGAATAGACGAAATAGGTTCCTCTCTTATCTTCCAAAACGAAAATCGTTCTGCAGGAATTAGCACCTTAGCTTATACTTTATAAGCTCGGTTGCCGGGCATCATCGGGCCAGTCCCTCCGCCACTCTTGATAAGAGTATGTGTATGTAGTTTTTAAATATGGTACTAATAGTAAATCTTACAAAAAGAATTGTCAATATTATTTTCTGAATATATTTTATTTTAAGGTAATAGAAACATTACCTTTTTTATGTCCGGTCTCTACGTACGTATGAGCCTTTGAAATTTCTTCTAACGGGTAAGTTTTATCAATAACTGGCTTTAATTTTTCTTCTTCCGTTAGCATTTTTAGTAGAAGCATATCTTCTTTGCTCACTTTTGCCATCGTTCCATTGACCGACACGTATTTACCGTTAGCGGTTAATGCTTTCTTACAATGGGATTTTTTAATTTTTCCAACTGCATCAAATATAATATCGTGGCGTTCAGCCCGCTTTGTAAAATCTTCTTTCGTATAATCAATTACGTGATTAGCTCCTAAAGATTGCACTAGTTCAAAATTTGAATTACTACAAACAGCTGTAACGGTCGCGCCAAAATATTTAGCAAGTTGTACGGCAGCTGTTCCTACTGAACCAGATGCGCCATATATAAGTACTTGTTGCCCTTTTCTTATACGTCCTTTTCTCAGGAAGTGTAATGCTGAAGTTCCGCCGAAAGGAATAACTGCAGCTTCCTCATACGTCACATTGGTAGGCTTTAATGATATCAATCCGCTTTCATGTACACATGTATATTCTGCATAACCACCGACATTAAGCTCTGTTAATGCGAAAACTTGGTCTCCTTTTTTAAATTGAGTTACATCTGTTCCTATTTCTTCGATTTCACCAGATAGCTCCACGCCGAGTATAGGTTTTCTTGGTTTTTTAAAACCTAATATAATCCGCATAGGAATCCAAAATAAAAGGGGGCTATTAAAGCCGCGCATTCTACAATCTCCAGTCGTTACACTTGTTGCGTGAATTTTAACTAATACTTCATTCTTTTTTGGAGTAGGTTTCTCTACATCTTGAAGTTTGAGAACATTAGGCGGCCCATACTTTGTGCAAATAATTGCTTTCATAATGACCTCCTGAATTTAGTTGTTTTTATTTACATCATATTTAAGTATTTCTTTAAACATGTTGTTATTCGAGAAATAAAGTTAAATAGAAATATTAAAAAGTATATAGATTTCAAAGGAAAATAGATGATATCCTTTTGGAAAGGAGGAGAAATTATGAAAAAACTTATTTTAACTTCTAGTATGATCCTTGCAGTTATTTTAGGTGCAGGGTGTAGTAATGAGAAAACAACAAAGACTGATGAACCGAAAAAAGAAGCCATGCAGAAAGAAAAAGAATTAGCAGCGAAGGATATTTTCAAGAAAACGAATGACGCTTTTAAAAATGAAGAACATGTAACGATGACATATGATGTAGAGATAAAAGCTGAAGGAACAGAGATGAATATACTAAAGGCTAAAATGCAATTAGAGCCAAAGAAAAAGAATTCTCGTTCTGAAATGAATATTTCTGGTACAGATGTTGTAGTGTATGCTGTGGATGGTAAAGTTGCTGGTCAGGTGAAAAATCCTAATACAGGAGAAGTTATATCTGTACCGGAGGAGCAATTAAATACTGGCGGGATGAAAGCAACTCAAGATATTGTAGATAATTTAGAAGTGCCAGCAGTAGTTTTAGATAAAATGAAGATGGAGAAAAGTGGAGACAAGTATAAACTGAAGTTCATATTAAAAGGGAAAGAAACAGAAAGTATGTTAGCTAGCATGGATGAAACGCAGAAGAAAATGCTACAAGCACAAAACGCAAAGATAGAAGAAGTAGATGCAGAATATATCATTACAAAAGATTTTAAATATGAATCAGCGAAGATAGATATGATTATGAGTAGTAATGGTGAGGATAAGGCACACATTATTACGAATGCAAAATATACATCGTACGAAAAGTTTGAGCCAATACAGCTGCCAGCAGCAAAGTAACAGTCTTGATGAGGGAGGGACCTAAAATAAAGGGTCGCTCTCTTTTTTGTTAATACTTTTTTAAGGAAAATAGGTAAAATATGAAGAGGAAGAACGTTAGAAAAGGAGAGTGCCATTTGAAAAAAAGAAAGATAGCAGTTGTTATTGTAGCGTATACAGTGTTGCTCGCGACTTCTATATATACATACAAAGAGCAACTAGAACATCCTATTATGAGCGATGTAGGAAAGTTGCTTCCAACGAAAATTAAACGTGTTGAAAATGCTGAGGATGAAAGTTCATTAAAAAAGTTAGTGCAAGATGCAAATGTTTCTGGAGAGAAGATTTCTATTGCAGGTATGCAACATAGCCAAGGCGGGCAGACGTATTATCCGAACGGTACGATGCTTGATATGAAAGGGTATAATGAAATATTAGAATTCGATCCGGAGAAGAAGAGGATTAGGGTGCAAAGCGGTGTCACATGGAATGACATTCAAAAGAAAATCAATCCATATGGTCTTGCAGTTCAAGTGATGCAATCTCAAAATATTTTTACTGTTGGTGGTTCATTAAGTGTAAATGTACATGGGCGTGATATTCGTCATGAAGCATTGATTGATACAGTAGAGTCGTTCAGATTGTTAATGGCAGATGGTACAGTGCGTAATGTAAGTAGAGAAGAAAATGCTGATTTGTTTCCGTATGTAATTGGGGGATATGGATTGTTTGGTGTGATTTTAGATGTGACGCTACAGTTAACAAACGATGAATTGTATGAAACGCATACGAAGGTACTAGATTATAAAGAATACTCTTCATACTTTAAGAATAAAGTGCGAAGGGACGAGAATATACGTATGCATTTAGCACGTATTTCTGTTGCCCCAAATTCATTTTTAAAAGAAATGTATGTGACAGATTATGTACTAGCAGAAGATCAACAGAAGTTGAAAGAGTACAGCAAATTAAAAGAAGAAAATATTATAGCTGCGCCGAAATTCTTACTTGGATTATCACGTTATAGTGACTGGGGAAAGGGCGCATTTTGGGATATACAAAGAAGTTATTTTGAACGTACAGATGGTAAGTACGAAACTCGAAATAACGTAATGAGATCTGATAGTGCTTTTATGGAATACGATAATCCAAACTTGACCGAAGTTTTACAAGAGTACTTTGTACCGATAGATGGTTTTGCAGAGTATATAGATGATTTGCGAAGCGTTTTAAATGAAGAGGAATTAAACCTTCTTAACATTACAATCCGCTATGTAGAAAAGAATGAGAATGCGGTGCTATCTTATTCGAAAGATGATATGTTTGCGCTTGTGCTTCTAATTAATCAAGGGCGTTCTGAGGATGAAATAAAGAAAACAAAAGTGGTCATTCAGAAGATGATTGATGTTACTTTAAAGCATAATGGAAGTTATTATTTACCGTATTATTCTTATCCGGAAAAGGAGCAACTAAAGAAAGCGTATCCTCGCATAGAAGAATTCCTTCAGAAAAAGAAGGAAGTAGACCCAGAGGAAAGGTTTGTGAATTTATTTTATAAGGAGTATAGCAAATGACATATAGAAGATTTGTGGCCTCACAAAGCATTATTATGATGGCGGGTAGCATGGTATTTCCTTTTTATATACTATTGCTTCGAAATGTTGGAAATAGTTTTTCGCAATTTGGCTGGGCGTACGGTTTATTTGCCTTAACTTCAGCTCTAGTATATCCGTTAGTTGGAAGAACCTCTGATAGGATAGGTGATAGAAAGTTATTAATTATATACGCATGGTCCATGGCTATATTAATGCTTTGTTTCCCTATTGCAACAGAAGTTTGGCATGTATACATTCTCCAAATTTTAATGGGTATTTTAGGTGCTGTGCAGCGTAATACGGAGAAGACATCGTTAGCACGAAAGGTAGCGCATAAGGAAGCTGGTTACGAAATTGGAAAATACCATGTATGGACATCAATTGGTGGCGGAGTAGCTATAATTGCAACTGGTTACCTAGTGGATTTCTTTACGATAGGGACTATTTTTTACATTGCTTCAGTTTTATATGTAGTGAGTGGAATTGTATTAAGTAGCAAAAAAATATAATCATACCCATTTTTACCTGATTACCCTTTATTTGTTATACTTATGGAGAAGACAAAAGAAAAGGGGACATTGCCTTTGATGAAATTTATAGTTTTAGCTATTCTCACTTTATTTTTGATTCCATGGACTAGAAGCGGTAATAAAATTCGCGCGGTGGATAAAGGAGGAAATGAGAAAGTTGTAAAGGGTAAGAAATCATCTATTTTAGTTATTCCTGTTTTATTTTGGATAGGTATTGCAATCTATGAATATTTTTGGCTAATTGATGATCGAGCAGATTCTATTCTTACTCATTATTCTGTTGCAGTAGCGATTTTAATTGGGCTTGTTTTATTCTCACAAGAGCAGGTAGGGAAATTAGAAGGTACGTTAAAAGGACTTCTAATGTTTGTTTTACTCGCAAGTTACGGCTATTTTGGTTATTTGCACGATATAGTAATCTCGCAAAAGAAATATGATTCGGTCGTGAAGGTAGAGAAAGATATTTCGGAGCCATTTACTGAAAATGACCAACCGTTTACAGTTCCGCCTAAAACAGCGGAAAATAAAATGAAAAAGGTATTTGGTGATATTCCGAAAGTAGCTTATTTTGAGCTAGGGGAATTAACGCCACAAATGGTAAATGGTGAAGCCTTGTATGTAGCACCGATAGAAGTTTCGGGATTTTTTAAAGCACGTAAAGCGGAAACAATTCCAGGTTACGTAACAATGTCAGGTACAAATCCTGATGCGGAAGCGAAATTACATCTTGGATATAAAATGAAGTATGTACCAAGCATGTTTTTCGGTAGTAAATTAGAACGTGTCGTTCGAAAAGCAGAGCCAGATTTAGTTTTTAAAGGGAAACCAAAATTTGAAGTTGATGATAAAGGAAAACCGTATTATACAATGACATACGGTGAGTTTATTTCAGGAAGATCAGGGTTTGAAGTAGAAGGCGTTGTCGTTGTTGATGCACAAACAGGTGATGTGAAACGATATGATAAAGGGAATGCACCTAAATTCGTTGATGGTGTATTAAATCATGAAACAGCATCTACGTTAAATACGTACTTCGGAAAATATATTCACGGATTTTGGAATACGAAATTCTCACAAACTGACATGAAGATTCCGACTGAGTGGGGGACGAAGGAAGGCGTTACGCCAATCTTCGGAAAGGATGGTAAACTGTATTACTTTACAGACTTTACCTCTCCGAAAGAAGGAGTAGATTCTGCCCTCGGTTACTCATTAGTTGATGCACGTACAGGAAAGTTGTATTACTATAACGGAAAAGAAGTGAAGGGAATTATGGACGGTTCGGCTGCTACAGAAGTAGTGGATAATTCCTTTAAGAGAGAGAAATGGCATGGAACAATGCCGGTTATTTATAACGTATATGGTAAGCCTTCTTGGATTGTACCGGTTATTGATGACGGGGGATTAGTACGTGCTCATACTGTTATATATGCTTCTAATGCAAAAGTGTTTGCAACAGGTTCAACGCAAAAAGAAGCACTTGAGAATTATAAAAATGCGCTGAGTGGAAGTGGTGATTCATTTAGACCGACTTCAAATGGGAAAGAAGCGCAAAAAGAAGGTACTGTACAACGTGTGTATAAAGAAAAATCAGGTGAAAATACGATTGTGTACGTACTATTAGAAAACGAGCAAAAAGTATTCATGGTACCGGCGAAGAAATTCCCATATGCAATGTTTACAGAAGTAGGAGATCCAATTCAAATCACATATTTAGACACAGGAGAAATGATGGCATCTGTATCTAAATTTACAAATAGTAATTTGAAACAGTAAAGCGATAGAGATTCTATCGCTTTTTTTACATTATTAAACAGGAAAATACGGTATACTTGACGTATATTTATGTTGTAACTATAATTGTTACGGTTAAGTAGTTATATGAAAGGGTGAATGGAAAAAGTGAATGAAGTTAATCACGAAGTATATAAACCTGTAAAGACAAACAGGTTATGGATGATTCTTGTATTAGGGACACTTACGGCAATTGGGCCATTATCTATTGATATGTATTTGCCTTCTTTACCAAAGTTAACGGATGATTTACAAACGGGTGCATCCCTTGCGCAGCTTACATTAACTGCTTGTCTGCTTGGGCTTTCAGTGGGACAGTTATTTGTTGGTTCAATTAGTGACATTTACGGAAGACGCAAACCTCTTATTATCGCTCTTATTATTTATGTTGCTTCTTCTTTACTTTGTGCTGTTGCACCATCTATTTGGAGTTTAGTACTTTTACGTTTCTTACAAGGTGCTTCAGGATCTGCTGGTATCGTTATATCACGTGCAATGGTACGTGATATGTATTCGGGTTCTGAAATGACGAAGTTTTTCTCACTGCTTATGCTAGTAAACGGAGCAGCACCTATTTTGGCACCGATTATTGGAGGACAATTATTACAGTTCACATCATGGCGCGGCGTTTTTATCGTTCTTGGAGCAATTAGTGTATTCATGCTAATATCATCTACTTTCGTATTACGTGAAACATTACCTCCTGAAGAAAGAGAGACAGGTGGTTTGTCGGGAACGCTGGCGACATACGGAAAGCTTCTGAAAGATCGTTTATTTATGGGTTATGCATTGTCACAAGGATTAGTAACAGCTGCAATGTTTGCTTATATTTCTGGTTCACCGTTCGTGTTGCAAAATATATACGGGGCATCACCACAACAGTTTAGTTTGTTCTTTGCAATTAACGGTATCGGTATTATTATTGCTAGCCAAGTTACTGGCCGCTTAGCAGGGAAAGTGAATGAGAAGACATTATTTGTTTCCGGTATTGTTATTGCGGCTGTTGGCGGTCTATCGTTACTACTTACAATCGTATTAGGAATAGGTCTAATCGGTGTTTTATGCTCGCTATTTCTCGTTGTATCAAGTGTTGGGGTTGTATCAACAACTGGCTTCTCGTTAGCGATGAGAAATCAAAAACAAGCAGCAGGAACAGCATCAGCTTTACTAGGTTTATTACAGTTCATTTCAGGAGCGCTTGTTGCACCGCTAGTAGGTATTGGCGGAAGTAATACAGCACTTCCTATGGGTGTTGTTATAGCTCTTTGTGAAATTTGTGCTGTGTTATGCTATTTATTCATGGCAAAAAGAAGTGAACAGCAGTTTGAACTGCAACAAAAACAAAATTTAGAGGCTTAACAAAAAAGAGCTGATTCAAACATTTCTCTGAATCAGCTCTTTTTTTCATTTCTTTGAAATAACTCATACATATTATTCATGATCGCATCATATAAGAAAGCAAGTTTATCCCATACCCAGCGGTTACTGTCGACCTCTTTCTCCCCGCAGTCAATAATATCAGTATGATCTGTAATTTTATATGCCCTCTCAACGATAATAGGAGCAATCTTCGGTATGCGTGGAATTTCTTTTAAGACATCTGCAAAATTTCCAATGTAGACATGACCGATAATCTCGATTGTTAATGATTTATCCGATATATTTAGCACAGTATGAAATTGATTTGTATGTTGTTGTTTTAAATATTGGGCTAACTTAAATGGAGCATGTTGCTTTTTTAATACGCGGCGAAGGTTTTCTGTGTTTTCAATATGAAGTGATCTTTCACGAATAAGGACACGAATATCTTCTCCCATAAAAGGTATTGTATTGTACATAGGTGATTCTCCTTAAAAACTTAACTACGCTTGCGTTATGCATATGTAAGTCTAGCATGGTTTGTTCTCTATGTGTGCTTACAGTTTTGTAAGGTAGAGTGGTGAAGTTACTTGCATAAAGTGACGATAATGTGACAAAAATGTGTGTATATTTATTAAGAGATCATCTTAAGTGCAAAATTTAGGACGTTCTCGGTATAATAAAACAAGTGGAGATAAGAGAAACTGTAATTCGTAGTAGATGTAGATAAAAGGAGAATAAGAGATGAAGAAGGTTTTCGGTATTGCAATGCTTGGGGGTATGCTCCTTCTAGCGGGATGTAATGGAAATAAAGACACGAAAGATACGAAGGAACCGAAAGAAAAGGTAGAGCAATCTACTGAACAGACAGAAGATACGAAAGTGTATCGTGAGGTACATGAAAAGTATGATGCGAAGATGAACAAGGAAATTAATAAAGCGTTACAGTTATTTGAAGTGGCAAAAGAAAAGGGCGGTAAGGAAATAACTAATGCTAAATTTAAGGAAGACGTGCAAAATGTAACAACGGGCATGTTAGAAGATATAGATCATATGCGTAAAGAAATTCATGTACCGAAGTCGAAAGAACAAGAACATGAAATGTATGTTGGTTTCTTAAATGAATCAGAACAAGCGATGAAAAAATTACAGAAGTTAGCTAAAGAAGAAGATTCATCGTTGATTCGTGATATAGAAATTAATTTTTCAACAGCATCGACATACTATAAACGTTTTCAAACAGAAACGAAAAAATAACCTTGCGCATGCGCAAGGTTATTTTTTCTTCTTACCATCTCCGTCTTCATCCTCGCATACTAATACCTTCTGCTCTTCGTGAAATTCTGAAATTGTTTGTCCAGTAATATTATCGAAGGGTGTATAAAAAGAAGTGATACGTTTCTTTTTAATGAAGAGTTTATAGAAGCCAATGATAACGAGTATGACAATTGTTAATGGCAATCCTATAGTAGCCAGAAGTAAGGGATCCATCTTACAACTCCTTTAAAGTAATTACCTTTATTATAAGTTAAAGTAGTGATTTTAAGAAATAATGTCATAAAAAACTGATTTTTCTAAATATATCCAATTAGATTGACTTTTCATTTTTTCAGAATTATAATTCAAAATATACAATTTGAACCAAATAATAATATAGCAATTTACTTATCCAGAGAGGTAGAGGGACTGGCCCTATGACACCTCAGCAGCGGGTTCTGTAATAGAACACCGTGCTAATTCCAGCAAGCAAGGCTTGAAAGATAAGTGATGGGCATAGTTTTATTAAGCCTTGATCTTATTTTTTAAGATCAAGGCTTTTTGTGTTTTAAGAAGTGGAAAAGGAGTAATAGGAACAAATATGTCAATAAAACAAAGTAAATTCATTTGTTTAGGGGGTTATTGAAGTGTATGTTATTAAAAAACTATCGGTTATGGTGTTTACGCTATGGGTCATTACGACAGTAACATTTTTAATTATGCATATTATTCCAGGGGATCCATTTTCGTCAGATGCGAAAATCTTTCCTGAAGAAGTGATACAAAACATGAGAGCTAAGTATCACCTTGATGAACCGTTATGGAATCAGTATGTTGCTTATTTGGATGGGGTAGTTCATTTTGATTTTGGTGAATCTGTTCAATCAACAGGTCAAGGTGTATCGGAAATTATAACAACTGGTTTTGGACCGTCGGCAATTATTGGTTTACAAGCACTTGTTATTTCATTGTTAGTCGGAATTGCCGCAGGTACATTTGCCGCGCTATATCATGGGAAAGTGATTGATTATAGTGTGAGCTTGCTTGCGATTCTCGGTATTTCTATTCCTAGTTTTATTTTAGCGCCACTATTTATACAAGTGTTCGCCATCCAATTTGAATTACTACCAGTGGCGTCGTGGGGAACGTTTGAGCATACTGTATTACCTTCTTTCGCATTAGCGCTCGGGCCAATCGCAGTTATTACAAGATTTGTTCGCTCTAATATGATTGAAGTGTTGCAGAGTGATTATATTAAGCTAGCGAGAGCGAAAGGTATACCAATTAAGAAAATCATTATAAGACATGCTCTTCGAAATGCAATTGTTCCGGTACTTACATTTGTTGGCCCATTAATGGCTGGACTTTTAACAGGAACTTTCGTTATTGAAAAAATCTTTTCAATTCCTGGTTTAGGAAAATATTTTGTAGATAGTATTTTTAACCGAGATTATCCGGTAATTATGGGAACAACCATTTTCTATAGTTCCCTATTAATTGTATGTATTTTTATTACAGATATCATTCATCGTATTGTTGATCCGCGTATTCGTTCTATTACGTAAGGAGGGGAATGTTTAAATGGGGGCTTATGAAATTAATGACCAGTTATTAACGAATGAAGAGAAAAAAGAATTAACGATAAATAAAGATCAGCAAACGATTAGCCGAAAAAAGGAAGTGTTTCGCAAGTTTATATCAAACCCTATAGCAGTTTTAGGGGCAGTGACGTTATTACTAATTATTGTTTTCTCGCTTATTGGCGAAAGTTTAACGTCATTTACTGCGAGTGAACAAGTAAAAGAAGCAACTAATTTACCGCCTAGTAGTGAGCATTGGTTCGGAACAGACGATTTAGGGAGAGATATTTGGGCGCGTACTTGGGCTGGTGGGAAAATTTCATTAACAGTTGGATTGGTAGCGGCAGCTCTTGATATAGGGCTTGGTGTACTTATCGGAGGTTTTAGTGGATATGTGAGAGGGCGTAATCGTCTTGGAACGTTAATTGATGAGTGGATTATAAGAGGGATTGAAGTGTTATACGGTATCCCATATTTATTAATTGTTATTTTACTATTAATCGTTATGAAACCAGGACTTTTTACAATTATAATCGCCCTTGCGTTAACGGGATGGATTGGCATGGCACGTCTCATTAGAGCACAAGTCTTGTCTTTAAAGCAAAGAGAATTTGTTATCGCAGCAGAGCGATTAGGTACACCTCATATGAAAATTATATATGGGCATTTAATTCCAAACTTAACAGGGATTATTATCGTAAATTTATCATTTACAATTCCAGCAGCTATTTTCTCAGAATCATTTTTAAGTTTTATCGGACTTGGAGTACAATCACCAGCAGCGAGCTGGGGCACGATGACGAACGATGCACTCGGGACATTACTAAGCGGAGAATGGTGGCAACTTTTCTTCCCGGCAATCATGATTGCACTAATCATGTTCGCATTTAATGCGATTGGTGATGGTTTGCAAGATGCGATTGATCCGAAAATCGTAAAACGTAATCGAAAGGAGAAAAAACATGGCACAAATCTTATCTTTAGAAAACGTAACGTTGGCCGTTGAAAAAGAGAATAGTAAGCAAGCAATTGTGAAGCATGTTTCCTTTTCTATTAACGAAGGTGAAATAGTTGCACTTGTTGGAGAAAGTGGTTCAGGAAAAAGTGTTACAGCACAATCAATTATCGGCTTAAATCAAGAATCGATTCATATTGATGATGGAAATATATCTTTCCAATCAAAGGAATTAACGGATTTACAAGAATCAGAATGGAATCAAATTCGCGGGAAAGATATTTCCTTTATCTTTCAAGACCCGCTTTCATCTTTAAATCCGACGATGAAGGTGGGAAGACAAATTACAGAAGTAATTGTGCAGCATGAAAAGAAATCGAAAAAAGAGGCAAAAGAAATTGCAATTAACTTACTAAATGATTTAGGGATACATGAAGCAGAGAAACGCTTTGAACAATACCCGTATCAGTTAAGCGGAGGTATGAGGCAGCGTATTTGTTTAGCAATTGCGTTTGCATGTCACCCGAAGCTCGTTATTGCAGATGAACCTACAACGGCGTTAGATGTAACAATTCAAAAACAAATTATGGGGTTATTAAAAGAGCGAAAAGAAAAACAAAATACGAGTATTTTATTAATTACTCACGATTTGGCACTTGTGCGTGAAATAGCTGACCGAGTAGTTGTTATGTACGGGGGGCGTATTGTTGAAAAAGGAACGATAGGGGAAGTAATTGGCTCTCCTAAGCATCCTTACACGAAAAGCTTATTGCAAGCAATTCCAAATATGGATGATTCAGAAAAGGTACTTAGAGCAATTGAGGGAACAACACCTTCAATTGAAACGTTAAATAGTTTTGGGTGCCCGTTTGTGAATCGTTGTCCAGTAGCGATAAAAGAATGTATTCATCGTTTCCCAGAGAGAACAACATATTCTGAGGAGCATAGTTCACATTGCTGGCAGCATATTCTGGAGCATAATAAAGCGAAATCAAAAAAGAAGGTGAATGCTTCATGACGACAGATTTAATAGCTGTAAAACAAGTCACAAAAACATATGGAAGTAAAAATAAAGAAATTGCGGCGCTAAAAGGTATATCACTTTCTATTCCGAAAGGAACAACTCTTGGCATTATCGGAGAAAGTGGTTCAGGAAAAACAACACTTGGTAAGCTCATAGCTGGGATTGAAAAACCAACGTCTGGTGAAATTGATTATAACGGTCAAGTTGTTCACACGCTGAAGTCAGCTAATAAGCGGAATTTCTTACAGAAAGTACAGTTTATTTTTCAAGATTCCACAGCTGCATTAAATCCGCGCTGGAAAGTACGCGATAGCGTAACGGAAGGATATATTTCATTCGGTTTAGGCGATAAAGGATTGAAAGATAAAGTCGCAGGTGATGCACTAGAGCGTGTTGGATTAGATAGACGATATATTGATCGTTATCCCCACGAATTTAGCGGTGGACAACGTCAACGTATTGCCATTGCAAGAGCGCTATTATGTGAGCCAGAAGTATTAATCCTTGATGAACCAATTTCAGCATTAGATGTTTCACTGCAAATCCAAATTGTACATTTGCTGCAAAAGATTCAAAAGGAACAAGGCTATACATATTTATTTATCGCACATGATTTACCGATGGTTCACTATTTATGTGAAAAAGTGGCTGTCTTATACAAAGGAGAACTTGTTGAATTTGGAAATACGGAAGAAGTATTCCGTAATCCACAACATTCTTATACAAAAACATTATTAGCATCAACACCAAAAATTTCAGGTTAAAGGAGAATGTAGGATGAAGAAGTTTTTACTGTTTGTCATTATGACTGTTTTAGCAATAACTTCTGTCGCTTGCGGTAAGAAAGAGACGCAAAAGGCAAGTGCTGGTAAGGGGGAAGGAGATCGATTAGTAACGAATATTAGTAGTGATCCATATACACTTGATTCCGCTATTGCGACAGATAGCACGTCAGGTTATGTAATTGGGCAGTTGTTTTCAAGTTTATATACGCAAGATAGTGACGGGAAATATCAAAATGAATTAGCAGAGAAAGAAGAAGTAAATGCTGATGGAACTGAATATACAATACATTTAAAGAAAGATATTAAATGGTCAGATGGTTCTCCTATTACAGCAAATGATTTTGAGTTCGCATGGAAGCGATTATTAAATCCGAAAACGGGTTCTATGAATGCGACAGAAATGTATTTTATTAAAGGAGCAGAGGCATATAATACTGGAAAAGGTGAAGAAGGCCAAGTTGGTATTCAAGTCGTTGATCCTCAAACATTAAAGGTAACGCTTGAGCACCCAGTTGCTTCTATTAAACAAAAGTTAGCAAGTTCATTATTTATTCCATTATCTAAAAAATCAATTGATGATAACAATAAATTAAAAACAGATCCAAAAGAGTTAATTACGAACGGACCATTCACATTAAAAGAATGGAAGCATAACCAAGCAATTACAGTACAAAAAAATAAAGAATACTACGATAAAAAGGTAACATTAAAAGAAATTGAGTTTCGTATTATTCCAGATTCTAAAACAGCGTATCAATTGTACAAATCAAAAGAATTAGATTTATTAAGTGGCTTACCACAAGAGATGATTGAGAAAGAAAAAGGGAATAAAGAATATAAACGTGTTGCGGGATTCTCATCTTATATTTACTCGTTTAACGTAGAAAAAGAGCCGTTTACAAATGCGAAAGTACGTAAAGCATTTTCATTAGCGGTTGATCGTAAGTTCATCGTTGAAAAATTGTATAAAAATAATGCACAAGAAGCATATGCATTCGTTCCAGAAGGGGCAAAAACACAAGGTGGTCGTGATTTCCGTAAAGAAAAAGGCGATTACATAAAATTTGATTCAGCGGAAGCGAAAAAATTATTAGAAGAAGGTATGAAAGAACAAGGATGGTCTACATTACCTGAAGTAACATTAAAATTCACTACAGATACACAACATAAAAAAGTAGCAGAAGCAATGCAAGAAATGTTTAAGAAAAATCTTGGAGTAGATATTAAATTAGAAAATAAAGAATGGAAGAGTTACATCGACACATATAAGCAAAGTGATTTCCAATTAGCTTATATGGGATGGGGCGGCTCTCTATTAGATCCAATTACTAAACTAGATTTATATGCAGGTGATGGTCCGAATAACTATGCAAAATGGCATAATAAAGAATTCGACGCTTTAGTAAAAGAAGCAGAAGTTGAACAAAACGAGGATAAGCGTTTTGACTTATTGCATAAAGCGGAAGATATTATGTTTGATGATACACCGTTAATCCCAGTTATTTTCCCAAGTGCTTCATATTTACAAAAATCATCAGTATCTGGCGTCCAATTCATTATCGGTTCTAGTCCAGAACTAAGATACGTAAAAATTAAAAAATAAAGAAGTAGGCAACCGCCTACTTCTTTATTTTATTTCGCGTTTATATTCTTTTTTCGTTCCATCAGAAAAGACAACTTCTAAATCGAATTTTTGGTAGTCTTTATCAAGTTTGAACACATTTACTACTTGATCGATTACTTCTTGGTCAGGAGTATCTTTATTAAATTTCAGCTCTTGTAGAAGAGGGCTTAATTTCGTAATAGCCTCGTCACCTGTGAACTTTACATCTGTTTTATGGTCTTCAATTTTTGCTTCCATTTTCTTATCCGCGGCTACATTTTTATAATCAGCTTCGTAGTCTTTCTTCGTATCTTGATAGTCTGCTTTTAAATCAAATTCATTAAAGTTTAGTTTTAAATCTGCAGGAGCCTCATTTTTTGCTTCTTCAGTTGTCTTTTTATTAGAAGTTGTATCTTCTTTTGCAGGAGCTTTACATCCTGTTAATGCAGGTACTAGCATAAGAGCTAATAAAGCTGATAGTAAAATTCTCATTATAAATTCCTCCTTATGTAACTTCTTTCTATACAAGTTTTTCCCAATTTCATGTAATTATGTATGTGTTGAAAATAAATTATTTTCTCATAGCTTTAAGGGTTAATCCGCAATTTAAATCAAAAATGATTTGTATGTATATGGTAAATTGAAGTTGTAAGGAGGTACTGAAATGCATGAAGAATATAAAGAGATGATAAAAAAAGCGATTGAATATATAGAGAATCATTTACATGAAGAGCTTACAACAGAAAGAGTGGCATTTCACGGTGCAGTATCGATGTACCATTTTCATCGTATTTTTCAAAGTTATATCGGGATGAGTGTAACGGATTATGTTCGTAAGAGAAGATTAACTCATGCTGCACAGGCTTTAGTATCGACTGAAAGAGCAGTCATTGATATTGCAGTGCAATATGGCTTTTCCTCACAAGAGGCATTTACTAGAGCTTTTAAAAGAATGTTTCAATTACCACCAAAAAAATATCGACAGTACTTCCAGTCATTTTATATAGAAAGAGAGGGCGTTTCAATGGAAAAAGGTATACCGAAAGGATGGGTATTAAGTGGAAGTCATCCTGCTGAATATGAGATGGGTTTAGATTACGAAGTTGTTCATCAAGGAAAAGTATCTGCATATATAAAAGGAAAAGAGAACGTTACACACGGAGGGTTTTCAACATTAATGCAAATGTTCCGAGCGGATAAATATGTAGGTAAGAGATTACGTTTAACAGCATTTATTAAGAGTGAGAGTGTAAGAGACTGGGCGGGATTATGGATGCGAGTAGATGGAAAAGATACAGAGCCACTTGCTATGGATAACATGCAAAATCGCCCAATCAAAAATACGAATAACTGGCAATCGTACTCGGTTGTATTAGATATAAAAGAAGAAGCACTTGGTATTGCATTTGGTGTTTTATTATCAGGAGAAGGTTGTGTGTGGCTAGATAGTATTCGATTTGATGAAGTGGATGAAAAAATTCCTTCAACAGATTTGGCAGAAAACTTTTATGAAACACTCCTAGAAGAGCCGGTGAATCTGCAATTTGAAGAAATAGAAAATTAAAAAGTAAGGAGAAAAGATATGCTCGAATATGTAAAACTAATAAGTATTAGTTTAGTAGTATCGTCTTGTATTATGGGAATTAACTATTTAATTAGCTATCTTTGGTCAGGGCATATACCTTCTTTGACGTGGAGAACATATTTGATGTTTATGGTTATATTTATGATGAGTTTTGGTTCAATACAAAAAGAGAGCTATGAAGAGAGTTGATAATCGTCCTTTTAGTCTTCTTAGTATTAATACATATGTATTTATCACTGCATTGGAAAAACAGGTTTGCCGTTCGGGGTTATTTCCCGCAACATACGCAGCGAATGGTTATTACACAATAATATTTGGTGGAGTTAATTTAGAGAAAAATATTATTTCGTTATCATTTATTATACTAGTTACATAATTGGTAGCGGGAATCGCTATAGGTATAAAAGGAATAGTAAAGGGAAGAGGTTTTGTAGCTAAAGACGTATAAAGTAAAAAAGGTATCCTTCATGTGGATACCTTTTTTACTAGCGTTTGTTATTTTGCAACTTCTGTCCACTTGTAGTTAAATTCACCGCCGAAGTCAGTTGTTACAAGTCCTTTAATAAATCCGCGTTGTAAGTAAGAACGGCCTTGTTGGTATAAAGGAGCGACAGCACCATCTTGTAATAAGATTTTTTCAGCTTGCTTCATTGCTTCAAAGCGTGCTTTTTCATCACCAGCTAAATCAGTTTTTACTTTACGAATAAGCTCGTCGTACTCTTTGTTAGAGTATTTATCGAAGTTATAAGCACTATCTGTTGTGAATAGATCTAAGAATGTAATAGGATCCGCGAAGTCAGGGCCCCAGCCATCGATTCCGATTTCGTAATCACCACTTAATAGTAGTTTTAACTGTTGTTTACGTGGTTGAGGCTTTAAGTTCACTGTTAATCCATCTAGATTCTTTTCTAATTCACCTTTTAAATATTCACCAGTCTTTTTAGCTAAAGCATTATCACTTGTTAATAGTTCAATTGTTACTTTGTCAGTACCAAGTTCTTGTTTCGCTTTTTTCCAGTTTTCTTTTGCAGATTTCACATCATCTTTTACTAGATTTCCATTCTCTTTACGGAAGTCATTACCGTCTGGACTTTTTGCGAATTTCGCAGGAACCATTCCTTCTGCTGGGATTGCACCGTTATTTAAAATTGTTTCTACGTAAGCTTTCTTATTCATCGCTTCGTTAATAGCAAGACGTGCATGTTGATTCTTTAGTACTGTATTTTTTTGATTCAGTCGTAAGAATTGAATACCTACTTCAGCGCGTTCTTTGAAGTTTGCATCGTTTTTATATTTATCAACAAACTCCGCAGTTAAAGCAACACGATCAATTTGTCCTGAATCATATAAGTTAACTTCTGTAGACTTATCTTTAACGACATTGAAGTTGATTTCTTCTAGTTTTACAGTTTTAGCATCCCAATAGTTAGGATTCTTTTTCAATTGGAAGCTTTGTTCGTGTTTCCAGTTATCTAACGTGAAAGCACCGTTGTAAATTAAATGATTCGTTTCTAAACCGTATTTATCACCTTGAGATTTTAAATATTCTTCATTAATTGGTAAGAATGTTGAAAATGTTGTTAAGCTTAAGAAGTAGGGAACAGGGCGCTCCAGTTGTACTTCTAAAGTTTTATCATCAAGAGCTTTAACACCTAATTGATCGATCGCTGCTTCTTTTTGGTTTATTTGTTTCGCATTTTTTATATCAAAGAATAAGAATGCATATTCAGCAGCTGTTTCAGGATTTACGGCACGTTGCCAAGCGAAGACAAAGTCTTTTGCTGTAACAGGAGTACCGTTTGACCATTTTGAATCACGAAGATGGAAAGTATACTTTGTTTTATCTGGACTAATGTCAACCGACTCAGCAACACCAGGAATCGGTGTATTATCTTCTCCCATTGCATATAAACCTTCAAAAACATTTCTCATTACGTTCATGGATTCCCCGTCCGTTGCTTTTGCAACATCCATTGTTGGGATTTCTGAAGCGAATGATAAGTTAATCGCTTGTTTATTAGGTGCTTTATCGTTTGCTTTCGCTCCGCTTGCATTATCTTTATTTCCTCCGCAAGCTGTTAGTAGTAGACTTACCCCTAAAACAGATGCAACAACAGGTACAACTTTTTTCTTCATTGTTCTTTCCTCCCTAAATGTGTTGTTCGTAACGTCATAATGTCCATGTCTTGAAGTAGCTATAGAAGGAGATAAAACCTATCATGAATATTTGTTTATAGGTAATCAGGTGTTCTATATGTATATACATGTTGAACTATAATCTATCGTTATATGTTTCAACATAGTAGACATTACATTCTTATGATAAAATATTTCGTTTCTTTGATTATTTAGAATATTAACATTGGAAAGAACTATATGTCAATAATAAAAATAGAATGTTAATTTCTTGAAATAATATATTGAAAAAGTAGATTCCCGTGTATTAAGGAACCTACTTTTAATGTATTTTATGAAAAAATAATTAGTATGGTGGAATAACGTTGATCAAAGTTACAATTTAATTTTCGATTTTTGCCCACTTGAAGTTTAACTGGCCTGCAAAGTCAACTTGCACAATTCCTTTTACATAAGAACGCTCTAGATAAGATTCTCCCTTTTGGTAAAGAGGAGCGATAACAGAGTCCTTAAATAATATTTTTTCTGATGCTAGTAACGCTTCCCAGCGAGCTTTTTCATCACCAGCCAAGGTAGTTTTAACTTTTTCAATTGTGTCATCAAACTCTTTATTAGAGTAATGGTCTAAGTTGTAAGGGTTATTCGTTGTAAACAATTCAAGGAATGTAATTGGATCAGCAAAGTCAGGACTCCAACCGTCAATTCCAATTTCGTAATCACCTTTTAATAAGAGTGAAACTTGTTGTTTACGTGGTTGCGGTTTTATATTTACTGTTAAGCCATCTAAATTCTTTTCTAGTTGTCCTTTTAGGAACTCACCAGTTTTCTTTTCAAGGTCACCATCACTAGTTAGTAATTCTAATGTGATTTTTTCAGATCCAAGTTCTTGTTTTGCCTTTTTCCATAATTCTTGTGCAGATTTTGTATCGATTTTTGTTAAATCGCCGTTTGCAGTACGGAAGTCTGTTCCGTCAGGTCCTTTTGCAAAGTTTTTTGGAACGAGACTATTAGCTGGTGTAGAGCCATCGTTTAATAACGTATTTACAAAAGATTTTCGGTCAATTGTCTGAGCAATCGCTTGGCGTGCAGAGACATTTTGAAGTACTTTGTTTTGTTGATTCATACGTAAAAATTGTACGCCTACATTTGGACGTTCTTTAAAGTCCTCATCATTTTTATACTTATCAACGAAATCAGATGTTAATTTTATACGGTCTAATTGTTTTGATTCAAATAAATTTACTTCCGTTGATTTCTCTTTTACAACGTTGAAATTGATTTCTTCGAGTTTGACATTATCTTTATCCCAATAGGTAGGGTTTTTCTTGAATTTAAAGCTTTGTTCATGCTTCCAATCGTTTAGTGTAAAAGCTCCGTTGTATAAGATTTTATTATCTTCTAAAGCGTACTTATCACCTTGTGCTTTAAAGAATTCCTCGTTGATTGGTAGAAATGTTGGGAACGCCGTTAAGCTAATAAAATAGGGAACAGGACGCTCTAATTCTACTTCAAACGTATGGTCATCAACTGCTTTTACACCAAGTTGATCGGCTGGAAGCTCTTTACTATTAATTTTTTTAGCGTTTTTAATATCAAAGAATAAAAAAGCATATTCAGAGGCTGTTGCTGGATCAACAGCTCTTTGCCAAGCGAAGACAAAATCTTTCGCTGTTACAGGTGTGCCGTTCGACCATTTTGAATCTCGTAAATGGAATGTGTATTTCGTTTTATCGCCACTCACTTCATGAGCTTTTGCAGCGCCAGGAACAGGTTTATTACCTTCGCCAAGATTGTATAAACCTTCAAATACGTTTCTCATTACCTGACCAGAATCAGTATCTGTAGCACGAGCCGTATCCATTGTTCGAATCTCAGTAGGTGAAGATAAGTTTAAAACTTGTTTACTAGGTGCCTCATCTTTTGCATTTGCTCCGCTCGCTTCGTTTTTATAACTACCGCAACCAGATAATAAAATACTTACTCCTACAACTGATGCAATACCGGGTACAAACTTCTTTTTCATTTGATTTTCCTCCTAAATAGTTAATAAGATTGGATGATGATGAGGGAAATGAAAAACAAAAAATCCCTCTTTTCGTATTGAGAAAGAGGGATTTCTACGTACAAGTTATGCACCCGTATATAAACGAAGTCCCTCATTCTATCTTTCAAGCACAAAGCTTGCAGGAAGTGGCACAGTATTCAAAATGAACCTGCTGCCGAGGTTTCAAAGGGCCAGTCCCTCCACCTCTCTTGATACAATGAGTAAACAAATAAATTTTATTAATTTTTGTGTTTCTTTGATAATTCAAAATATTACACCTTAGATAATGAAGTGTCAATCGAATGAAATATAGTTTAAATTTTCAGTTTTATTGAAAATAAAAAAACCACTGCATATGGCAGTGGTTTCCTTACTAAAAGTTAAAGTTATCTGGATCTGGACCAACGCGATGATTTTCATTTAAAGCTTGAATTGCTTTCATATCATCCGAGCTTAATTCAAAATCGAAGATGTTTGCATTTTCAATAATGCGGTGTTCTTTAATAGACTTAGGGATTGTTACAACTTCATTTTGTAGATCCCAACGTAAAATAACTTGTGCAGTCGATTTATTATATTTTGTAGCGATTTCTTGTAATGTTGGGTGATCAAGTAGCTGCCCCTGCATTAATGGTGACCAAGCTTCAAGTTGAATGCTATGTTCTTTACAGAAAGCATGTAGTTCTTCTTGTGCCAAACGTGGGTGGTATTCCACTTGGTTAACCATTGGTTTAATTTCTGCAATTTCAAATACGTCTTGCAGATGATGAATATGGAAATTACTCACACCGATAGCACGAACACGACCGTCTTTATAAAGTTTCTCTAAAGCTTTCCATGATTCAGTGTATTTTCCTTTTACAGGCCAATGCACTAAGTATAGATCTAAATATTCTAGACCTAATTTTTCTAATGTAGTTTCAAATGCTTGTAATGTTGACTCGTAACCTTGATCACTATTCCACACTTTTGAAGTGATGAATAACTCTTCACGAGGAATACCAGATTCGCGAATTGCCTGTCCAACGCCTTCTTCGTTTTTATATATGGCAGCAGTATCGATGCTGCGGTATCCATTTTTTATAGCTGCTTTTACAGAATCAATTACTTCTGTACCATCTTCAACTTTAAAAACACCTAAGCCGAACCAAGGCATTTTCACGCCGTTATGTAATGTTGTATAGTCGTTTAAACTTGTTAAAGTCATATTAATTCCCCCTAGCTTTTTTATTGGTCGCTTCAACTGCTTGTTGAATGACTTCTGAAAAATTATTTTCATATAGAACTTTTAAGCCTTCAGCCGTTGAACCTCCTGGTGTTGTTACTTGTTCGCGGAGCATAGCTGGATCCTGATTTTGCTGGAGCATAGCGGCAGAGCCAGCAATCATTTGAATGACAAGGTGTTTTGCTGTTTCCTCATCAATACCATAGCTTTTCGTTGCTTCAATTAAACCTTCAGCAAAGTGATAGAGAAAAGCAGGTGCACTACCAGTAACTGCGGTAAGTTGGTGAACTTCCTCTTCGGTACAAAACTGTGAGGTACCAATACCTTTTAAAAGAAGTTGTAACGTTTCATGATGTCTTTCATCTACGGAATTTCCCGTCGTGTATAAGGAGATAGACTTTCCAATGCCAGCAGCTGTATTAGGCATAATCCAGGCAACAGGTGTGTTTTCTGGGAGTCTAGCTTCTAAATAAGATGGGCCAATGCCAGCAGCTACTGTTACAACAAGTTGATTTGATATTAACGGAGATAACTCTGCTAATAGCTCTTCATGTGCAGAAGGCGGCATTGCTAAAACAATCGTATCTACAGATTTAATATGCTGCTTCCAATCCGTTGTAATCGAGAGATCATATTGAGTTTGTAATTGTGTTAGTTTTTCTCTGTTACTTCGGTTGGAAACAATAATTTCTTCGATGTATTCTTTACTTGTTGTAAGTAGTCCAGCAAATATAGCTTCTGCCATACGACCGGCACCAATAAATAAAATTCGATGTTTATTAGGCATATCCTTTATTCCTTTCTGATGAGAATATGTTATAAAAAACGATACCATTTTTAAGAGAATTTTGTAAAAAGAAACGGCTTATAGTAGAGGGAATACAATTGGAGAGAGGGCAGGTTATATAAAAAGGGCTATGAAGATTATTATATTTGAAAAATAGTTATAATCAAAAATCCCTGAAGCATTTATGCTTCAGGGATTGATAAATTATAAGCTTATGCTTTCGTCATACCAAGCAATACAGCGCCGCCGATAATTAAAACACTACCTAGTGCAATAAAGATCAATTGACGTTTTGTTTTCTTTTCACCTAAGAAGACAATCGCACCGAATGTTGAGATAACGATTCCAGTTTGAGATAATGGGAAGCTTGTTGCTACTCCAACACGTGGTAATGAAAGAAGTAAGAATAAGTTTCCTGTTCCCCATAGTAAACCAGATAAAGCATTACGCATTGCATATTTGTTAAATGGTTTATGTTTAGATGTCAGTACAACCGCACCAACAAACATACCAACTGCCTGTGGTAAAATAGCAGACCAACCATCAATGTTATACCAACGAATAATAATTACATATACAAGATAACCGAAAGTAGAAACAATTAAAGTAAGAAGTCCCTTTTTCAATTGTCCCGGTGGCTGTGCATTTTCTTTATCATCTAGTGATGTGAATACAACACCAACTACGATTAATAGGATTGCAATCGTTCCCAGAACAATCGTTGTAGTAGTAGTCCACTCACGAAAAGCGATAACGCCAAAGATAGAAGTTGCAACAAGTTGCATACCAGTAGAAATAGTTACAGTAGTTGAAACACCTAGTTTTTCAACTGTTTTTAATTGGTTTACTTGTCCTAAAGCCCAGAATAAACCTGAAATAAAGCCAACAATCAAGACTGTCATTGTTAAAGTTGGTTGAGTAAATACATACATAATTGTTGCGAAGAATAGAGCACCGATTGTCATACCTACCGTTTGGCTATATGCACCACCGCCCATTTTTACGCTTACTAATAAGATGTTTCCCCATGCGATTGCAGGAAGAAGCGCTAATAAAATGTCCATTACAAGACTCCCTTCGGTTTTCTATACCAATATAATTACATATCGTTCTAACGATCGGTAATGCCCCACTAATAGAGTAGAAGATTACCGATCGCTAAAACAGGATGAAGAATTCACGATATAAATGCGTTTTCATTTCTTCATTTTTTGAAACACTTTCATATAATAACAGGAAATTACCTATTTTAGAAAGTGAATTCAAATAAAATGTATATTTAAATAAGAGGTAAAATTCAGTCATTAATCAAATCATTTTATTTTTCGGGAAATAAAAAGCAACTTTTGTCGAAAGTTGCTTTAAGAAGTAGTAATTCTGCTATTAATGAGTTGAATACATAGTAAGAATAGAAGGGACATACTAATCGTTATGATTACAAGTGTCCAAGCTAGTTGCATATTACTTGCATCAATAGCCATATAAATCGCCGTTGGAATCGTCTGAGTTTTGCCAGGTATATTTCCTGCAAACATTAAAGTTGCACCAAATTCACCAAGTGCGCGAACAAAGCTTAAAATCATACCACTTAGTAACGCAGGAAATGCAAGCGGGAGTGTGACATGTAGAAAAACTTGGTATTCACTTGCACCAAGATCGCGCGCGCCATCTTCAATTTGTACATTTGCGATAGAAAATCCTGTTTTTGCTGATTGGTACATGAGCGGAAATGCAACAACTGTAGAAGCAATGATAGCAGCAGTAGATGTAAACATAATGGACTGCTGAAATAATGATTCAATCCACTTTCCAATGGGACTGTTATTTCCGAAAATGATAATTAGAAAAAAGCCGATAACAGTTGGTGGAAGCACCATTGGTAATAAGAAAATAGTTTCTAGTAGTACTTTATATCGCCACGAGGAGCGCGCTAATGCTCGTCCAATAATCGTTCCCAGAATCGTAACGATAATGGTGGCGCACGCAGCTACTCGTAAAGATAGAAAGACAGGTGACAAAATTGTATCAAAGCTCATAGCAATTATGGCAGGAGTGTAAATCCATATTTCTTAAAGATAGATTGTGCATCTTTTGACTGTAAATATTCATAGAATGAAGTCGCCTCTTTCTTATGCTTAGATTCCTTTATAACACCTAAAGGATAGTGGATTGGCTCATGAGAATTAGCCGCTGCCGCCTCTACAATTTTCACCTTGTCTGAAACGAGAGCGTCTGTTTTATATACAATACCAGCATCAACATTACCTGTTTCTACATATGTTAACACTTGGCGAACATCTTTTGTAAATACGATTTTATTTTGAACGTCATTCCAAAGATTTTCATGTGTGAGAGAAGCTTTTGCATATTTTCCTGCAGGTACGGATTCGGGTGTACCAAGTGCGATTTTCTTGATTTTCTCATCTTTTAAATCTTGAAATTTTGTAAGAGAACTATCTTTTGGAACGACTAGAACTAGTTCATTTCCAAGAAGGTTTTTCCCTTCTTTTTCATTAATGAATCCTTTTTTAACAAGGGTTTGGAATTTATCTTCTGCTGCAGAGAAGAATAAATCAGCAGGCGCACCTTGTTCAATTTGTTGTTGAAGTGCACCAGAAGCACCGAAGTTAAAAGAAAGCTTAATGTTTGGTTCTTTTTCTTTATATTGCTGTTCAATTTCTTTTAATGCATCTTGTAAACTTGCAGCCGCTGATATAGTCAGCTCCACTGATTCTCCCTCTTTAGCAGCTGACTTTTCTTCGCTTGAACAAGCTACACTGAATATAAGAAGAAAAGAAAGTATAAGTACCCCAATGGATCGTAATGTAAATTTGTTCATAAAAAATCCCCCTTCGTTTACTAAATTAATTATAACTAAATATAACTAATTATAACTAGTTATAATTGAATATAATTTGAACGATATAGTTGTTTTTAAAAACTAGGAGAAATATTCTTTTCTTTGTTACAATGAAGGGAGAAAGTGAGGAATCGTCTATGGATCATCATTCCTACACAACGGAAGAAGTAGCAAAGCGATTAAAAGTATCAAAATTAACTGTATACGACCTAATTAAAAAAGGAGAACTTCCTTCTTATAGGGTTGGTAGACAAATGCGTATTGATGCAGCGGATTTAGAACAATATATCAAGCAAATGAAAACAGGTAAGGTGCAATTTACTTCTGTAAAGAAGTACGAAATTAGTAGTTCGAATACACGCATCATTAGTGGTCAAGAACTAACGTTAGATATGTTGGCAAAACATATAGAAAATCGTCTGCCAAATTCTAATATATTAAGAGCATATCAAGGTAGTTTAACGAGTTTAGTGAAGATGTACCAAGGAGAAGGAAGCGTCGTTAGCTTGCATTTATTTGATGGCGAAACAGGTACATATAATGTTCCGTACGTAAAGCGTATTTTAGTTGGACAACCATATATTATGATTAATTTATTAGCAAGAAATGTTGGGTTTTATGTGCAAAAAGGGAATCCACAAAATATAAAAACATGGGCTGATTTAGCTCAGTCATCTATACGATTTGTAAATCGAGAAAAAGGTTCTGGTATTAGGGTGTTAGTGGATGAGCAATTGCGAATTCAAAAATTAAGTAAAGATATTAACGGGTATGAATGGGAAGAATCGAATCATCTTGGTGTTGCCTCGCAAGTCGCGAATGGAAAAGCTGATGTTGGGGTAGGTTCAGAAAAGTTTTCCCAAATTGTGAACGTAGACTTTATTCCGATAATGAAAGAGCAGTATGATTTAGTACTTCTGAAGAATAAAGAAAATGAGGAACTTATTGAGGTTATAAAAGGGATTTTGCAATCTGAAGAGTTTCACAATGAATTAAAAGCAATTGGTGGATATGATATAAGCAAAACAGGCCAAATTATATATGAAACAAACTAAAAGGCTGCTTGTCTATAAGACGAGCAGCCTTTTCTATATAAAGGGGGTTGGGGAAACAAATTGTTAAACGAGACTTTGAGCAAGTGTGTAAATGAAAGCTGTAAGAAGAGCTGCGCCACTTGCGAGTCCGATAAAGTCTGATTTGTTAAATGTAATATTGTTCATAATAATCTCTCCTTATTTGTTTAATGTAGTTGCAACTGCTTTTGCATCGATAAGTGCGGATAGCACCATGCCCATTGTATTGAAAAATTTGTTTGTTTTCATTTTGTTCATCATGCGTATCCGCTCCTTTTCGAATTGTTGTTGCCCTGCTTCATGTCTTAATTATAGGGGAGATGATGAATTACAACTATCGAATTAGCTTACGGAAGACTTACACTTTTGTAAGAAAAAAAGACATTCGTGTAAGAATGTCTTTTAAAGCATATTGATGTGATGATGCTCTTTAATTGTTTTTAAAAAGCTTCGCATCGAATTGGTCATGTAACTATCTTTACGGCGTATGAAAACAGTTGAAATACTACCGTATTTCTCTGGAATCGGATGACAGTGTACTTTACCTGCTGTAGAAAGATGCTGAACGGCAGACTGTGGTACGAGTGTAATTCCAAGACCGAGTGCAACACTGTTTAATATTGTTTCTAATATGTTAAATTCCATAATTCTTTTTGGTAGCAAACCTTCATCTTTAAGCCATCGTTCTAGCTTGGAACGGTACCCACATCCTTGATTAAAAACGAGTAGGGGCGTCGTAGTAAATTCTTCTATATGAAAAGCTTTATTTTGTGTAACAAGCATTAATTTCTCGGTACTAACATCGTATTGTTCAATTAGTGGGTGTTTTATTGGTCCTGATATAAAAGCACCATCTAATTGATGATCGAGTACTTCTCTAATAAGTTCTTCCGTTAGACCGGCTTGTAATGATAAATCGACATTTGGATAGCTTTTATAGTAAGAAGACAAAATGGTAGGTAATGTACTTACTGTTTCAACTGTACCGATTTTTAATATACCAGATGGTGTTTCACCATCTAAAAATACTTGTTTTAGCTCGTCAACATCTTGCAAAATTTTATTAACATAGACGAGCATTTTTCTACCTTCAGCTGTTAAAGTCATGCCTCGTTTATGACGGTAAAAGAGCGGTGTTTTTAATTCGTTTTCTAACTGTTTAATACGTGCTGTTACATTTGATTGTACGTAATTTAATTCTTTTGCTGCGCTACTTACACTACCTCGGTCAGCAACGCTCTGGAAGATTTGTAAGTCTCGTAATTCCATTGTATGCTCCCCCTTGATGTTAACTATCATTATAAATGATAGTTAACATCATTTTGAATCATTTTACGTGATATATTTTTTCTTTTACAATTCTCTTTGTGCAAATAGAAAGAAGTGAGGGATTGCGGTGAGAAGAAGTCAAATGATAATAGGTGCGTTGGCATGTTTAATTGCAAGTATGTCATGGGGAGCGATGTTTCCGGTTGCTGATCATGCGTTAGAATACATAGATCCGTTTTATTTTTCGTTTATTCGTTATGGGGCGGTAGCAATTGTACTGATTGTATTATTGCTCATGAAAGAAGGAAAGAAAGCATTTCGCTTAGAAGGAAGAGGAAAGTTACTCGTCTTTTTTGGAACAATGGCGTTTACCGTATACAATGTATTAATTTTTCTAGGACAAATGTTAATGGGAAAATCAGGTGTAATGGTAGCTTCTATTATGGAGGCGCTTATGCCGATGATTTCAATTTGTATTTTATGGGGATATAAAAATATAAAGCCGAAGAAGTATATGATAACGAGCATGATTATCGCATTTGTAGGGGCTGTATTTGTTATTACGAAAGGTGATATGAGTTTCTTTTTAACATTGAAAGATAATATGTTTTCACTAGCATTTATATTTGTTGGCGTTGTAGGCTGGGTTATTTATACGATGGGTGGTCAAACGTGTAGCGATTGGTCAACATTACGTTATTCAACATTAACTTGTGTATTTGGGACAGCAGTTACAGGAATTATAACTATGATCATTACCTCACTTGGATATGTATCAGTTCCAAGTATGGGAACGATTTCTGTTGTGAAGTATGATTTGTTATTTATGATGACATTACCAGGTATCGTAGCACTACTTGCTTGGAACTACGGTGTGAAAATCTTATCATCAATTAATGGTATTTTATTTATTAACTTTGTGCCAATTACTACTTTAGTTATTATGATGATGCAAGGATATAAAATAACGACATTTGATGTATTAGGAACATTATTTGTTATTGCAGCGCTTATTCGTAATAATGTTTGTCAGAGAAAAGAAGAAAATATAAATAAACAAGTTTTACAAGAAGAGCAATTGCGTCAAGCTGTTTAATAGGCAACTGGAGGATTTTTACATGTTAGAAAGTTTATTGTTTTTCTTTGCTGCTGGAGTTGCCTGCGAGCTTGCAGCAATTAATCGAAATGGTCGTAAGAATATAAAACAACAAGCTGAACTGATACAGCTTTTAAAAGAATTGAAGGAAAGAAAAAATTAAAAAGACGACCGGCATAGACGGTCGTCTTTTTCTATATGTAGTGAAACTTTAATCAGTGGGGATTTTGTTCATTCCCCACTGATTATTGGCCCTCACCAATCGGGCGTTTACGGGCAGTGGATCTCTCACCTAACTTCTTTGCTACAGCCGAATTTTGAGGTGGGAGTCTTACTGCCCGCAAATAGCGGGATAAAGGGGAAAGGGGACACAAAGTTTATATAAGCGTAGCAGCGTAAATAAAAGCAGTAAGAAGAATCGAGCCGCTAGCTAGGCCTAAAAAATCTAATTTGTTAAAAGTTATGTTATTCATTATAAATTCTCCTTACTTGTTTAATGTAGAAGCAACAGCTTTTGCATCGATAAGAGCGGAAAATACCATGCCCATTGTATTTAAGAAATTGTTCGTTTTCATTTTGTTCATCATATAGATCCGCTCCTTTTCAAATGGTTGTTGTTACTTTCTGACTTAATTGTATAAGATAGTGGAGGGAGTCAATATCGAATTAGCTTACAAGAAAATTACACTTTTGTAAGAATTGAAATTTAACAATAAATACTTATTTTTATTACCAACTCCTAAAACTTAGTGTTATAATCGTTATAAGAAAATGATTATACTTCGGATATTCAGAAAGGAACGAAACAAATGTATAAACTAATTACATTTTCGTTGAAATATATATTTAAAACGGCTGGGAAAGTAGAAGTACAAGGGAGAGAGAAATTACCAGAAGGTGGCCCTTACGTTGTTGCTTGCACACATACAAGCTTTATGGACGTTTTAATGTTAGCTGCAGGAATGTACCCAACCCAAATTCATTACATGGCAAAAAAAGAATTGTTTGAAGGGAAATTTAAAAATTGGTTTTTTAAAAATGTAAATGCATTCCCTGTAGACCGTGCGAATCCAGGGCCAAGCACATTGAAAATTCCATCGCGTTTATTAAAAGAAGGAAAAGTAGTAGGGATTTTCCCAAGTGGGACGAGATCATCAGAAGACGTTTCATTAAAAGCTGGGGCTGTTACGATTGCAATGCGTTCTAACGTTCCGTTAATACCGGCCGCTTATGTTGGCCCATCAAGTGTAAAAGAATTGATAAAAGGAAAAAAAGCACAATTAGTTTTTGGAGATCCAATTCAAATTGATGCTGAAGAACAAATAGATCGAAAAACGGCTATGAAAATGATGACAGATGAATTAAATGCAAAGTTTGAAGAACTAAAGGAAGTTTTACAGCCAAATTAAAAGTAAGAAAAGACGACCGGGCATAGACGGTCGTCTTTTCTATTATTATTTATATAAAGGGGAAAGGGGACACAAAGTTATATAAGCGTAGCAGCGTAAATGAAAGCAGTAAGAAGAATCGAGCCGCTAGCTAGTCCTAAAAAATCTAATTTGTTAAAAGTCATGTTATTCATTATAAATTCTCCTTACTTGTTTAATGTAGAAGCAACAGCTTTTGCATCGATAGGAGCGGAAAATACCATGCCCATTGTATTTAAGAAATTGTTCGTTTTCATTTTGTTCATCATATAGATCCGCCCCTTTTCGAATAGTTGTTGCCTTGTTTCTGACTTAATTGTATGAAATATTACGGAGAGTCACTATCGAATTAGCTTACAGGAAAATTACACTTTTGTAAGAAAAACAAATGAAAGTGTAATGATGAGAAGATTTGACATATGTTCATGTGATTTATTAAGTTAAAAGTAGAGGTGAGTGTATGGCTAATATTAAAGATATTGCAAAGGTGGCTGGGGTTTCAGTTACGACTGTTTCGAGGGTATTAAATGATCATCCATATGTAAGTGAAGAAAAAAGGAAAGTTGTTTTAGAAATAGTTGAGAAATTGAATTACTCACAAAATGCAAATGCTGTTCATTTATCAAAAGGGAAGACGAATATTGTTGGCGTGATTTTACCTTATATTAATCATCCGTCTTTTGATGCGATGGTGGGTGGAATGATGGAAGTTGCGTTAGCTCATAATTATCGAGTGCTTCTTTGTCAAACGAACTACAATAAAAAAGAAGAAATGAAAAGTTTACATATGTTGAAAACAAAGCAACTAGACGGTCTTATCATTTGTTCTCGTGCCAATGAGTGGGAAATTATAGAGCCTTATGCAGCATATGGGGCGGTTATTGCTTGTGAGGATAATGATATTGAAAGCATATCGAGTGTATATACAGATCATTTTAATGCCTTTCAATTAGGGATGAGTTACCTTATTGAAAAAGGTTATAAGAAGATTGGATATTGTACGGGAAGAAAGTTAGGGCCAAGTAGTAAGAAACGTTTTGATGCTTATAAACAACAGCTACAATTAATAGATGAAGAAGTGATGGAAGATCGGATTTTCACAGAATGCTTTACATTAGAAGATGGTGTAAGAGTTGCACATCAATTCAAGGAGATGGAGAATCCTCCTGAAGCATTAATAGTGGCAGGGGATGAAGTTGCTATTGGGATCATGACAGAAGTTAAAAAATTAGGTATTAAAGTTCCTGAAGATTTAGCGATTATTGGTTTTGATAATCAACCGATTTCTCAAGTTTTACAACTGACAACCATTGACCAAAATTTAAAGGGAATAGGTAAGACGGCTTTTGAAATGTTTTATAGGCAAGTAAGTGATGAGAGTTCTAAACAAGAAAAGATGGAAATTCCGTATAAACTTGTGGAACGCTCCACGGTTTAGTATTTATCCGTTATGTGTATAATCGCATAACGGATTATTTTTTGAAATGTCTTTGACAAGAAACCCGTTTCATACTTTATAAAAGAGTTACACCGGTCTGTAATAATCCATGGATTCTTTTCAAGTGTTAAAACAATGAATAGAATTTGGAGGAATATGCATGAATGAGCTTTTATTAAGTATGAAAAAATATGTAGAGGATGATGAACAAATTTTAGCATTTGTGATAGGTATATTTGAGAAAGATGATTTTACCTTATCATATCGGCATGGGATTTTTATTGCTACTACTAGACGTCTCCTTTTTTACGGGGAATTTCCTTACTATCCTGCAACATTTGAAGAGTATTCGTATTTGCATATAGACGACATAAATTCTCATCCGCATTTAGTATTTACTTGCAAGCAGGAAACGGTGACAGCTAAGTATATTCAGAAAGGTAATGTGGAACGCTTCGCTCGTACAGTTAGAGCAAATATGAATAATTAATCAGGCGTTTGTTTAAACATAATAACCTTACTGTTATGAGAAGAATTGCGTAATAAAAACCACTTCTAAACCTCTAGGAGATAGTGATACAATGTCAAATGGGGGGAGGGATGAACTATGGTTAATCAACGTATAAAGGAAATCGCATTAATTACAATCGGTTCATTACTATTTGCAATTGGTATTAATTACTTCGCAATTCCAAACCGTTTATCAGAAGGTGGAATCATCGGTCTAACGGTTGTTACTTATTATTTATTTGGATGGTCACCAGGAATTACGAATCTTGTTTTGAATGCAATTTTATTAGCTATTGGTTATAAATTTTTTGATAAGAAAACGATGGTTTATACAATTTTAGGGATTGTAGAAACATCTTTGTTTTTATATGTTACAGAACATATTCAGTATCAAGTAAACAGCGATACGCTATTAGCCGCTTTATTCGCGGGTGTATTTGTAGGTATCGGATTAGGGTGTATGTTCAAAGCTGGAGGTACATCAGGAGGATCAGCCATTTTAGCACAGTTAGCAAATCAATATTTAGGTTGGAGTGTTGGAAAAGGCGTACTTATTATTGATATTATTGTAATTGCTGGTTCTGTATTTATAATAGGACAAGAAAAGGCAATGTATACGCTTGTTGCTGTATTTGTCGGAGCGAAAGTGATTGATTTCATCGTGGAAGGTATGGATACAAAAACAGCTGTTACGATTATTTCAAATCAACCAGACTTAATTCGAGAGACTATTACGAAAAACATGACACGCGGTGTCACTGTATTAGAAGGACGCGGCGGATATACTGGTAAAAATAAAGAAGTATTATATGTCGTTATTAATAAACAAGAGCTTGTTAAGTTAAAGCAAGTTATTAGTAGAGTTGATGAAGATGCCTTCGTTGTCATTCACGATGTGCGTGATGTACTTGGCGGTGGCTTTAAAGCAAGCTAAAAGATGAACGAGAAAATTCGTTCATCTTTTTTTTATCCCGCATTAACGGGCAGTAGAACTCCCACCTCAAAATTCAGCTGGAGCAAAGAAGTTAGGTGGGAGATCAACTGCCCGTAAACGCCCGATTGGTTCAACTAATAATCAGTGGGGGGATGAACAAAACCCCCACTGATTAAAGTTTCACTTTATTCTTACAAAAATGTAAGGGTAATGTAATGGGATTGAATGGTAGATTAAATTCCTGCTCTTTAGAATGGATGTATAAGTATCCTGCAGAGGAGGAAGATCAGTATTATGAAGAAAAAAATGATTACTACTGTGATAGCTATGGTGACGATAGTAGTAGTATTGCTACCTACAAAACTTGGACCGGTTATCGATAAATATAATCCGCTTTATACGACGAAAGAATACTATACAATTGTGGATACGATTGGTCAGCATGTCGGTGATGAATGGTATGAATATGAATTTATTGCATTTGATGAACGTGGAAGAGAACAAAAAATAAAGAAAACTGTTAAACATATGTTAAAGAGAGACGAAGCGTTAAAGGTGTTCGCAAAAGGGCGTTACGGTGAGTCAATTGAAGAGATTGAGACTACAAGTATTCCTATAAATGCGAAGAGTAAACTTTTGGTGATGAGATAGCGAAAATATACCCCCATCTATTTTTTGTCGAAAGGAAAAATACTAGGTGGGGGTATATTTTTGACTCATAAAAAAACCCCCTAGTTCGTATAAACTAGGGGGTTTTTTATATAAAGGGGAAGGGGACACATTGCAGTAATAAAAATGAAAGTATAAGAAGATTGGGCTACCGGCAATGTAATTTGGTTATGTGAGTATGCTTCTTATTTGGCTTACTTTCTAACCTTATTGTACGAGATATAGGTAAGGGAAACTATCGAATTACATTACACATATCTTACAAACATGTAAGTATCCTGTAATGTAATTCGATAGTTAGAAGATAGTGAATATAATATATTATAACTAGAAAGTCTTACTGTATTACTTTCTGATTCGTAATGTTAATGAAGAACGAAAAACCAACTAACTTTGAATAGCCCTCATCTTAGCTTAAGGTGAGGGCTTTTTTTAAACCTTACAATATTGTAAGGTTTACGTAAGTTAATTCGATAGTAATTTTGTCATATTTTTTGCATAATAGATACAAATAGATAAAAAATAATTAGGGATATATTAAGAAGGGAGAAAACTGGGATGCGTAAAGAAGAAGTAGTGAAGTTTCCAATTAAAGATTTCTGTAGCTACTTTACTGTTGCCATAGTATGTATTGGATTATTTGATATAATAACAAATTTAATTGTTAACTAATATAGATGATAAAACAAGAAGGGAGACCCTTTCTTGTTTTTTTTATGGGGGCATAAAGATGAAATGGATTGATAGCCATATACATGTTGATCAATATGAGAATGAAGAGAAAAGTAGATTACTTATAGATGTGGAAAACAGTAAAGAGATACAAGGGCTTATTGCAGTATCTATGAATTATCAATCATGTCTAGAAACTCTATCTTTAGCAAAGCAATATCCTTTTATACATCCAGCAATAGGTTTTCATCCGGAACAGCCAATTAATAAAGCGGAATGTGAGAAAATTTATAAATTAATTGAAGATCATGTTGAGGGAATCGTTGCAATTGGTGAAGTGGGATTACCATATTACTTAAGGAAAGAAGATGAAGATATTGCTATAGATCCATACATAGTGGTGTTAAAAATATTTGTTGAACTAGCTAGTGAGTATGATTTACCGATTGTATTACACGCAGTTTATGAAGACGCTGATATTGTATGTGATTTACTTGAAGAATATAAAGTTGTACGTGCACACTTTCACTGGTTTAAAGGAAGTGAAGCGACAATGAAACGGATGATGAGGAACGGTTATTATATTTCTATCACACCGGATGTTTTACATAAGGAGAAAAGTAGAAAAATTGTTTCGTATTATCCTTTAAAATATATGATGGTAGAAACAGATGGGCCATGGGAATTTCAAGATGGTGTTATGACGCACCCTAAAATGATTAAAGATGTATTACAAGAAATTAGTGTAATAAAAAGAATGTCTGTAGAGAAAGTTGCAGAGCAAATATATGAGAATACGGTGCGATTTTATCAAGTTATTGAGTGATAGCAAAAAACACCAAGCATCTCGCTTGGTGTTTTTATTATGACTCTAATTTTTTCGCGCGTCTTAATAATAAAAGAAAGACAATTATAATGAACCCAATTATAAGGAAGAACCCATGTTGTTTTATATAATCAATTATGTCCTTCGCACTTGTTGGCTGTTCAGCATGAATGCCGTCTTTATTAGTAGTAATATGAATATCTTTCATTTTTACTTCATTCGTTTCTTTTTGTAAATCAATCCACTCTATGTTTGGAATACTTTCTAGTTCTTTTAATACTTCTTTTAATGGTGTAACGCCCAAGTAAGGATGATAAAATGCACCGATAATTCCATCGGATAATTTTTCGACAGATAAAGCACGTTCTTTCATTTTTGCTATAGCTTGTGGCTTATCTTCTTCAATAAAGCCAACAGTTTCAGGAATTAATTTCATCCCATGTAAAAATGAAGGTGTACTTATATAAGCCGGTGAGTGCATCGATTTCCAAGTTGTATCGTTTAGTTGTATTTGTCCTACATAAGTTGAAAAATATTGTGATAGTATTTCATATCCTTTTTGAGACATTGTATAGTGCGGAGCTTCAAAAGCAACTGGATACAATTTAGCTTCTACAAGCTCTGTAATCCCTTTTTCAATATGCTCTTTAATATACTTTTCTTCAAAGGCTTTTCCGTTTTTAACGTATTTATTATAGTCTTCTGTAGATTGGAAATCGTCTTTTGTTTTTGGTTTTTCATGGTTCGGTTGACGAATTGGTTGATCAGTTTTTACATCCCAAAATTCAAAACCTTCGCCAGTTTCACTATCATAAAACTGATGTGTGTAACCATGCATAACGATAGAGCCACCATTATCTTGCATAAAGCGTAAAACATCGATTAATTCAGAGTTATCCTTTAAATGTACTGTTTTTCCTGTGTCTGGATCTTTGTAAACAGGGATAACGGTAATCATATAAGGGAGCTTTTTCTCTTTTAGTAATTCAGCGATTTCTTTTAATTGCTTTACATCTACAGCTGGGTGAACGTCTTCAAGACGTAAATAAGCTGTAGTTTTATTTGTCATAGGCTTTTGTTCGAAGTAAGAAAATAGCATTTCACCGACGTAATGGGACATCCAATCAAAAAGGTTCGGAGTTGCAACATAATATGATGTTCCTTGCTGAACGATTAACGGATGGGTTCCATCGGCACTCAAGGCGTAAGCAAGAGCTGTTCCTTTTGTTTCAACCTTCTTCATTAAGCGTTCTTCATGTAATTCATTTTTTAACTGGTGAGTCGGATATTCTATAGTGTGAGTTCGTATATCGGTTTCTTTCGAGGTAATGAAAGAAAAACGATTAGATAATTGTTCAACATTTTGTCCTAAAACTAATACTGGACCCGAGAAGTTTTCTAGAAATTGTTTTGCTTTAGTAGAAAAATCTTCTTTTTTCTCTCCAATATAAACAATATGTGTATAAGAAGATGAGTTAGTAGTTTCATTCATTTCTTTTAAACTTTTTACTGTTATATTATTTGTAAAGTGTCCTAACTGAGTATTAAGGATTTGTACATTGTTTGTAATTTTGTTGTTTTCTGTACTATACAAAATAAGTACTTTTGGCTTGGATGATGTTTGTGCAGAGATATGTATAGGAAAGAGTAGTAAAATGCTAAAAAAGAGTAGTAGGAATTTTTTCATTTATATATGCTCCTAGTCTATATAGAATTCAATTTACAATTATATACAATAAATGAGTTGTAGTCCATGTAAGTTACATTTTTGTACGTATTTACCAACTGTTTTTTCGCAAAATCGGTCTAAAGCATGATGATAATATGTATAGTTATTTGCTATGATTGAAGGGTAAGAGAATGATAGAGTGTAGGTAATTGTAAAGGGAAGGCTGAAGGGGGACAAATTTCAGCGGAGAAAGAGGTAGAGGTAGTGAAGAAATTCTTTGTAGGATTTTTAGTTGTTCTTGGAGTGTATTTATATTTCCAAGGAAAGTCTGAAGGAATGGGTAAGCTAATGAATGAAACAAGCTATGTTGATTCAGAAGAAGTAAAACAGATGAAACAAATCATTATAGAGGAAGCAAAGAAAGTAAACCTTCCGGAATGGATACCTCTTACAATTGCCGAACATGAAAGTAGGTTAAATCCAAGAAGTGTTGGAGATAACGGAACTTCATTCGGATTGTTTCAATTACACCGCGGTGGTGGGCTTGCGCCAGATCATTTAACTGATGAAGAGCTGAAAGATCCACGTATAAATGCACAAATTGCAATGCCGCATTTAATGAAAGGTTATAAGCGCGGGGTGCAAAAAGGTTTGACTGATTTTGCATTACTGAAATATATAGCGAATACATCTGGATGGCCAGGGAATTTAGGACCAGAGTGGACGGATAACAATATGAAGTATAACATCGGATTAGAGGATGTATACTATCGAAATAAAGGTGTAATAAAAGAGTAGGTTTTCTATACCTACTCTGTTTTTTTATGAATAATTTCATCCTTTTCTCTCGTGAAATACTGCACTAGTTGTATTTTCACATCTTCTAGTTTTGTAGAAACTTGTGGTATTTTATATCCTACATACAACGGTGAAACTACAAATCTGGGAACAACTTTACAAATGATTTTCCTGTTTAAGTGATAGAAGAATAAGTTATAACTACTACACCCTTTGTGGAAATCTGTCAGTATGTAACGTACAGTTTGCTGAATATAATTTGCCATTTCATCTATAAATGCAATATCTTCAATGATGATATTAAATTCAGTAAAGCCGATAATAGGACGCTCTGAAATATTGAGTTCAATGCGTTCATTTTTTTGAACAATTACCCCTTGGAAATTTGCTTCCTCAATATTTTCAAGATAGTCTACATGTTTCATTCCGATAATTTGCATATGTGCATGATGCAAACTTCCGCCTGAAAATGGACCATGATTTTTGTATAAAATCACAGAAGTGAATTCTTCATTTTCCTGTAAGTTTAACCAATGGAGAATAGAGAAGCGAATTAGTTTTCTCATATGTTCTTCTGTATATGTTGCGATATGGTCTTCGCAATTATCTGTTTCGATTAGCACGGTTTGAAAGGTATCCTTTAATGTAGGAAATTTATTTTTTAACCAAATAATAGAGCCCTCAGTTGCTAAAATATCCGTTAAATTTTCTCTGTCACAAAAAGGACATGCAGCGCTTCTGTTCCGAATGCTTTCTGGTTTTTGTTTACCGATATCGTTTAAAAAATATAGTTGTTGTGTATCCATTTGTATATGCCCCTTTAAAATATATGTAAAAATCCCGCTTAATACATTCGGGAAAAGGAGAAGGAAATCCTTTAAAGGGAATAGGGAAAAATAAAAGACAAGATATCCTCATTGCAATAGGGTACCTTGTCTTTTATTTTTTCTTTAATAGTGTGTATGGATAATATAGAGCATTTTCATTTTGTTTCTTTTTTCTATTTTTTATTGTGTATAAGGCAATTGCTGTACTTGCGATTACAATAATGGCTTTCTTCATATTCATATACCCCTTTTTATTGTTGGTTTAATTCTTGGCTAACTGCTTTCGCATCAACTAAAGCATGTAAGATCATTTTTACCATGTTCATCATAGTTCTTTCCTCCTTTTTATAGTTCGTTTAGTTCTTTTACAACTGCTTGTCCGTTCACTAATACCTCAAAGATTGCTTTTACGATTTCTTTCATCATGATTGTTTCCTCCTTGTTTTTGTCTCTCTTGTTTACATCTTTATTGTATAGGGAGGCATCTTTTCGTACTATCGCTTTCCATTACGTGAACATAACAGTTTTGTAAGATTTGATGTCACTTATTGAAATGTTTAGTCTATCTTCATTATTTTCAGAAAAATGACTATTCAAACATAAATCGGGGAAGTATAATAAAGAAGTAAGTATTAAATTCCGTACGAAAGGAGTGAATGAGATGAAATGTTCTTTAGCTACGCGCGCAAAATTTTTAGATTATATCTATATTTGTCGTGCGATTTTTCATGATGCAGTTGTTAACGGGATACGTATGCCCTTTTTTAACAATTGCATAGTAGCTATTGAACGATAGAAGTCTCTTCACCCATTTTTGATAAACGTGTGAAAAGGGAGCTATTTGGCTTCCTTTTTCTATGACAAAAACCATGGGGAATGTTTCTTTCCCATGGTTTTTTATATTGAAAGGAGTACGGAAAATGACAATTTGTAGTGTAAATAATGTAAAGAAATCTTTTGGTGGAAACATCATATTTGAAAATATATCGCTTGAAATAAAGAATGGAGAACGTATTGGATTAGTTGGTCGTAACGGTAGTGGGAAGACAACTATCTTTCAGCTTCTAACAGGAATGGAGAGTTTGGATGCAGGAGCCATTCATATGAAGAAAGGTACATGCATCGGTCATGTAGCACAAATTCCAAAATTTAATAATGAAATGAATGTATATGATGTATTAAGCTCCGCTTTTAAAAAGGAAAAAGAGTTGGAGATAGAAATGCATGCTTTAGAAAAAAATATGGCGGAAGAACAGGAATCATCTGCTTTACAAAAATTGATGGAGAGATACGGAGTAATTCAAGAAAGGTACGCGTTTCTCGGTGGTTATGAAATAGAAGCGAATATTATGAAGGTAGCAAATGGTCTACAGGTGACGGAACTATTTCCAAGATCATTTATGGAGTTAAGTGGTGGAGAACAAACAAAAGTAAGCCTTGCGTATATGCTATTGCAGAAACCAGATCTACTTTTGTTAGATGAACCAACAAATCATTTGGACTTATTTGCAGTCGAGTGGTTAGAGCAATTTCTAAAAGAATATACAGGAACAGTTATGGTCATTTCGCATGATCGCTATTTCCTTGATGAAGTTGTAACGAAAATTTTTGATTTAGAAGATGGAGAAATTCACGTATATCATACGAACTATTCACAGTTTGTTGAGGAAAAGGAAGAAAGATTGCTTCAAGAATTTCAAGCGTATCAAGAACAGCAAAAGAAAATAAAGAAAATGAAAGAAGCAATTAAGCGCCTACGTGAATGGGCAAATCAAGCGAATCCGCCGAATGAAGGATTGCATAAGAGAGCGAGAAATATGGAACGTGCATTAGAGCGCATAGAGAAACTAAAGAGACCCATTTTGGATAGAAAACAGATGGGACTTCAGTTTGAAGGGCAAGAGAGAAGCGGGAAAGATGTTGTTGTAATGAAAGAAGTGAGTAAAGGATTTGCTGACAGATCTTTATTCGAGAAAGTAAATTTGCATATTCGTTTTCAGGAGCGCGCAGCTATCGTTGGACGTAACGGTACAGGAAAGACTACGTTATTAAAATTACTACTAGAAGAAATGAAGCAAGATACTGGTGAAATTCGGATTGGTAGTAGTGTGAAAATCGGTTATTTATCGCAACATGCGTACGGGAATATGAAGAACAATGTATTGGAAGCTTTTAGAGAGTGTGTAGCTGTAGCAGAGGGAGAAGCAAGACATATATTAGCTCGGTTTTTATTTTATGGTCCAGCTGTTTTTAAGAAAGTAACGCAACTTAGCGGTGGAGAAAAAATGAGGTTAAGACTCGCGCAACTTATGTATCAAGATGTTAACTTTCTCATTTTAGATGAACCGACGAATCATCTTGATATTGAATCAAGGGAAGTTTTAGAGGAAGCCCTTGAACAATATAACGGGACGATTTTAGCTGTTTCACATGATCGTTATTTCTTAAATAAATTGTTTGAAAAGACATATTGGATTGATGAGCACAAATTATTTGAGTTTGCAGGGAACTATGCATGGGCTCGTCAAAAGTGGGAAGAAAGAATTGAGAAACAAGTAGCAAAACAGAAGCAGCAACAGCAACAGCAACAGCAAGGGAATAGAGCGTTAGAAGTAATGCCTATAAAAAAGAAGAAGGCTAGGAATTTAGAGGAAGTTGAAAGCGAGTTAATGCATATAGAAGAAGATATATATGCACTTGAATGTAAAATGGAACATGTAGTTGATGTTGAAATGCTTGAACAATTGTATGAAGAAAAAACGAAAAAAGAGTTTTTACGAGCGGAGTTATATAATGAGTTAGAGAATATTGTGGAGTAAAGAGTAGAAAGCTAATTCCTTTCAGTTTTGCTGAAGGGATTAGCTTTCTTTTTTATAATAATATTTTACGTAAAGGATAAAGTGAAACTTTAATCAGTGGGGGGTGTTCATCCCCCACTGATTATTAGTTGAACCAATCGGGCGTTTACGGGCAGTTAATCCCCCATCTAATTTCTTTACTCCAGCCGAATTTTGAGGTGGGAGTTTTACTGCCCGTTAATGCGGGATAAATAAAAAATGTGTTTCACGTGAAACAGTAATTTTGATAAATCTTTGTTACGCAATTTTCATAGGTTGAGAAACATATGAAATGGTAAGAAGGAAAATAAACGTTACTAGAAGTGTTTTTGATAAGAGTAATTACAAAAGTATTGGCTAATTATTTCCCAAGACATAAGTGTGTGTAATAGAGACTTGGGGATTGAAGATAAAAAAGAAAGCAGAGTTACAGCTTTACGCGCTGAACTCTGCTTTCTTTTTGTGTGGTATCTTCCCTCGTTGAAATTATAATAGCGATCCCGAGCATAATAAAAAAAGCTAAAAAGAGGACGAACTTTGGGAAGAAAGGGAATAGTAATAACGCCCCGACTATCATGATTGTTAATAATACATAGTGCAGGACATATTGGAATAGGTTGTCCATATTTTCGCCCCCTTCTTGGTAGTTAATTGTTATTATTCTATGCGGGACTATTAGGTAATAGAAGGTGTTTTTTATTTTTTGAAAGAAATCAATTAGCCAGGATTGACATAACTAGTGAAAAGGAATAATCTTGAAATTAATTCATACTATTTTTATATGAAAAATAAGAATAGTTACAGAAAGGAGCTTTATGTTACTACTCAATTAGAAAATAGGAAAGTAAGGGTGAGAATTATGCGAAAGGTCTTTAAAGGGTTATTTGCTACGTTTCTTAGTACATCGGTTTTATTAGCAGGATGCGCTCAAGAAGAGACAAGTACAAATAAAGCAACAAAGATGCCAAAAGTGAAAGATGAATTTATTAAAGCGAGTGACAAAGTAAAAAGTCCAGCAAAGGCAAAGGAAAGAAAAGATACTTTTGTAATTGGAATGCCGAGCCCTGGCGGGATATTCCTTCCGCATTTCATGGAGAATGGATGGGATGGCAATATAACGCAAGCTATCTTTGCTCCTCTTGTTGGGCTGGATAAGGAAGGAAAACCAATCCCGATTCTAGCGAAGAAGTGGGATATTTCGGAGGATCAGCTTACATATACGTTACATTTGAAAGATGATGTAAAGTTTAGTGATGGTTCGCCGTTAACAGCGGACGATGTAGCATTTACATTAACGTTACTACATGACCAGACATATAGCGGAGCAACTGATATAAGTCAAACAGCAATAAAGGGTGGGCAAGCATATAAAGAAGGAAAGGCTACATCTATTGAGGGGATTCAAGTCATCGACCCGAAAACAATTACGATTACAACTGAAAAGGTAAATGCCCAAACATTATCATTAATTGGTGGAGAAGTTATATCAAAAGCTTATTACGGTAAAGAATATAAGCAAGGAAATTTAGAGTATTTAAAAGAGTTATACGGAAAACCGATGGGAGCAGGAGCTTATAAACTAGATAAATATATTCCAGGTCAAGAAGTTCGTTTTGTAGCAAATGAAAATTATTTTGAAGGTAAACCGAAGATTGAGCACTTTATTTATAAAATTACAAAAGGTGATACGAATTTGCAACAATTTCAAGCGGGAGAAGTAGATTATGATGGCTTCACGACAAATGCGGAAACGATTGAGCAATTAAAAGAGCTAGGTTTCGCTAATATTAATGTGTATACAGGAAGTTCTTACGGCTATATTAAAATGAATTATAAGAAGCCACACTTTAAAGATAAACGTGTACGCCAAGCGTTTATTTACGGATTAGAGCGCCAAAAAATAATTGATACGTATTTCCAAGGTTATGCTTCACTTGTTAATGTACCAATTACACCAGTTTCGTGGGCGTATACAGAAGAAGGAATCAATAAATACGAATATAATTTAGAAAAAGCGAAGAAATTGCTCGATGAAGCTGGCTGGAAAGCTGGGTCAGATGGTATTCGTGAAAAAGATGGCCAAAAATTGAAGGTAAGTTATTTTGCTTCTTCTGCAAGTAAAATCAATGATGTGATGATCCCCGTTATGAAAGAGGATTATAAAAAGATTGGGGTAGATTTCAACCCTGAATACATGGACTTTAATACGATGATTTCCAAGGTAATTAAAGGAAATTATGATTTAGCGATGGTCTCCACACCGATGATTGATGATCCGAGCGGAACAATTGAGGAGTTTGTTTCGACAAGTAAGCGTAATTATGATGGATATCATAATCCGAAAGTAGATGAATTAGCTAAGCAGGCATTAGAAACATTGGATATTGAAAAACGAAAAGAAATCTATAAAAAACTATATCAAGAGTTAAGTGAAGATCCACCTGTTATTTTCTTAAACAATAGTAAAGTCGTATCTGCACATAATGCACGAATTCAAGGATTACAAGAAGACAACTACAACGGTATTTTGTTAAGTTTACCTAAATTGAATATTGCTCAATAATTTTTGGAGAACTCTCAAAATATTTATATAGAAATAATTGACAAAATATACTGAAAGATATAAGCTAATAACCATAAAGTCTACCGGAAAGGTCGGAATAAGATTGTTACCCCTCAAAAACATCTGTTTTTTTACGTTGAAAACCGACTTTTCCGATTGGCTATAAAATGTTGCTGTGGGAGGCATACATAAGGCAAGCAGTTCATAAGGTGTAATTATTAAAAAAAAGTTAGGGTGGGGACAATGAAGAAAAAGACAAAAAAATGGGCTGGTTTATTTTCAGTATTACTGAGTAGTTCGTTTGTGTTATCTGCTTGCGGGGGACAGGAGGATACGGCTTCTACAGAACCAGTTAAACAGCAAGATTTAAAAAATATAAAAATCGAAAAGATTGCTGCTACAGATAAGACGAAAGTGCCTGACAAAGCAAAAAGTCGAAAAGACACGTTAGTTGTTGGGATTAGTAAACCAGGTGGTGTCTTTTTACCATACTTCCAGCAAAATGGCTGGGATGGAAATGTAACTTCTGTTATTTTTGCATCTCTTGTATCGACAGATAAACAAGGAAAACCAACTCCAGAATTAGCTGAGAAGTGGGATGTTTCCTCTGATCAGTTAACATATACATTCCATTTACGTAAAGATTTAAAATTTAGTGATGGTTCACCGTTAACAGCGGATGATGTAGCGTTCACATTGACGCTTTTACATGATAAGGCATATGAGGGTGAAATGGATATTTCTCAATATGCTGTTAAAGGCGGAAAAGAATATAAAGAAGGTAAAGCAACTTCTATTGAAGGAATTCAAGTTGTTGATCCACAGACAATTAAAGTTACGACTGAAAAAGTTAATTCCCAGACACTAACTGCTTTAGGTGGCCCAGTGTTATCAAAAGCTTATTATGGAAAAGACTATAAACAAAATACAAGTTTAGATTATTTAAAAGAGTTATATGGAAAACCGATAGCTGCGGGCCCATATAAATTTGAAAAGTATATTCCTGGTCAAGAAGTTCGATTTGTAGCAAATGAAAATTATTATGCAGGAAAACCGAAAATTCCAAACTTCATTTATAAAATTACTGCTGGTGATACGAAGCTTCAATTATTCCAAACAGGTGAGGTTGACTACACTGGCCTAGGTACTGGTGATGAAGTTCTTGAACAAGCGAAAGGTTTACAATTCGCGAATATTCAAATCGAAACAGCAGCATCATTTAGTTATATTTATATGAATAATAATAAGCCGTACTTAAAGGATAAAAAGGTTCGCCAAGCACTTATTTATGGGTTAGATCGCCAAAAGTATGTTGATACAGCATTAAAAGGGTACGGTACAGTAGCTAGTGTACCAATCCATCCAACTTCTTGGGCTTATACGGAAGAAGGAGTTAATAAATATGAATACGATAAAGAAAAAGCGAAAAAATTATTAGATGAAGCAGGGTGGAAAGTTGGTTCGGATGGAATTCGTGAAAAAGATGGTCAAAAATTAAAGCTTTCTTATTTCGGCCCAAGTTCGGCTAAGGATAGTGATTTATTAATTCCAATTGCGAAAGAGAATTATAAAGAGATAGGTGTAGAATTTAATCCGGAATTTATGGACTTTAATACTATGCTTTCGAAGGTAAACAAAGGTGACTATGATTTAGCTTCTGTTTCTACACCGATTACAACTGATCCGAGCGAGACTGTAGGTGAATATGTATCTGGTGTCAATGAGGCTAGTCTTGGTTATAAGAATACAAAAGTAGATGAGTTAATTAAAAAAGGTATTGAGACAGTTGATATTGAAAAACGTAAACCTATTTATAAAGAATTGTATAAAGAATTAAGTGATGACCCACCGGTCATTCTATTAAACTACCGTAGAACAATCACGGGTTATAACGGGAATATAAAAGGAATTGATCCTGAAAAATACAATAGTATTAGTGCAAACTTACCAGTATTATCATTTGAAAAATAACGATAAGAATGTATAAGTAGAAGGCATTTTTTCATCCGGCAATTAATAGTGCCGCTTTGAAAAAATGTTCTTCTATTTTAAGCATAAGATTGGAGAGAAAAAGGGTGAAAACATATATCATTCGTAGGTTGTTACAAATGATTCCTACATTGTTGGGTGCGTCAGTTATTATCTTTTTTTTGTTCGCGCTTCTTCCAGGTGACTATATTGATTCAAATCCAAAGATTACACCACAAAGAGCTGCGGAGCTTAGAGAGCTATATGGTTTAAATAAACCAATTGTTGAGCGATATTTCCACTGGCTAGGTAATGCATTGCAGGGGGATTTTGGTTTTTCTCTTCAATATCAAGAGCCTGTAACATCATTGTTAAATAAATTCATATGGAATTCATTTATTGTTGCGGTTATTGCATTGTTCTTTATTTGGCTAATTGCACTTATTATCGGTGTATTTTCAGCAACAAAGCAACATTCCTTATTCGATAAGCTTGTAACAATTGGTGTTTTTGCAGCGATGTCATTTCCTTCATTCTTTATCGGTTTGTTTTTAATTAAAGTGTTCGCGGTGGATTTAAAGTTATTACCGATAGGCGGGATGATTGATGTTGGCAGTAATTCGACTGGACTTGCTTACGTAATAGAGGTTTCAAAGCATATGGTTTTACCGGTGTTTATTTTAACTCTCCTTGGAGTAGGCTCATTAACTCGCTATTTTAGAACGAGTATGTTAGAAGTTGTACGGCAAGATTATATTCGAACGGCTAGAGCAAAAGGTTTAAAGGAGAAGACTGTTATTTATAAACATGCATTAAAAAATGCAATTTTACCGGCTATTACATTGCTTGCATTTGAGTTACCAGGATTGTTTTCAGGGGCAATTATTATTGAACAAATTTTCAACTGGCCAGGTATCGGCAATATTCAATTAGAAGCGCTTAATTTCCGTGATTATACAGTATTAATGGCATTTACGATGTTTCTTTCTTGTTTAACAATTTTTTCAAACTTTTTAGCGGATGTTGTATATGCAGTTGTTGATCCACGTATTCGGTTGAAGTAAGGGGGGAAAGAGATGGAAACTGTTACAGCAATTACAGAGAAAAAAGCAAAAAAGAAAAGACGGAATGAATCATCACCGTGGAGGCAAGCTTTTAAAAGGATAAAGAAAAATAAGATGGCACTTATAGGGTTTTATGCATTAGTTTTTATGTTTTTATTTTGTTTTATCGGTCCATTCTTTTCACCGTATGCATCCGGAAAAATACAAGTTGCGCTAATTAACAAACCACCTAGTTTTTCTCATTGGCTTGGTACAGATCAATTAGGAAGGGATATTTTAACAAGGCTTATGCAAGCGGGGCGGATTTCATTAACAATTGGCTTAGCTTCAATGGTTTTATCAGTTATACTAGGAGCTTTATTAGGAGCTATTGCAGGTTTTTATCGTGGCATCGTCGACAATATTATAATGCGTCTTGCAGATATTTTAATGTCGATGCCAGGATTACCCTTACTTATTATAATGGGAGCTATTTTATCAGAATGGAAAGTACCATCTGACTATCGTCTTTATGTCATTATGATTATTTTAAGTTTAGTAGGTTGGCCAGGGCTTGCACGTCTCGTACGAGGTCAAATTTTATCGCTTCGAGAACAATCGTTCATGCAGGCTGCTGATGTGTTAGGAATAAAAGATTACCGCAAAATTGTATATCATTTAATCCCAAATGTTTTACCAATATTAATTGTTGTATCAACATTAGGTGTTGCGGGTTCTATATTAGGAGAGTCTGCACTAAGCTATTTAGGTCTTGGTGTCGTTCCACCTACACCATCGTGGGGGAATATGATTAGCGCAGCAAACTCATTAATTGATTTCCAAAAGCGTCCTTGGTTATGGATTCCACCCGGTTTTGCAATTTTTATAACAGTTGTATCAATTAATTTACTGGGCGATGCACTTCGTGATGCATTAGATCCAAAGATGAAGCGGTAGGTGAGGAAGCATGAGTAAAGCAGTAGTAGAGATAAAGGATTTACAAACACACTTTCAGACGGAAGAAGGGACAGTAAAGGCTGTTAATCATGTTAGCTTTTCAGTTCGGGAAGGTGAAACAGTTTGTGTAGTAGGCGAATCAGGTTGCGGGAAAAGTGTAACGGCCTTATCTATTATGGGACTTATTGCTGAATCTGGCGGCATCGTTGGTGGCGATATTCTTTATGAAGGAAAAAGCCTTTTAGGAATGAAAGAGAAAGAACTTCGTAGTTTAAGAGGAAATGATATTGCGATGATTTTCCAGGAACCGATGACATCGCTTAATCCAGTCTTCACTGTTGGAGAGCAAATTGTTGAGACGTTAAGAGAGCATGAACTACTTAGCAAAAACGAAGCATACAAAAAAGCAATTGAATTAATTCGTAAAGTTGGTATTGCTCGTGCTGATGAAATTGTCCATTCTTATCCGCATGAACTGAGCGGTGGAATGTTACAACGTATTATGATTGCTGTTGCACTTAGTTGTAATCCAAAGTTATTAATTGCAGATGAACCGACAACAGCTCTTGATGTTACGATTCAAGCGCAAATATTAGACTTATTAAGACAAGTAAAAGAGGAATTTAAAACGTCTATCTTATTAATTACACATGATCTAGGTGTTGTAGCGGAAATGGCCGATTACGTTGTTGTTATGTATGGTGGTAAAGTCATTGAAGAAGCTCCAGTAGTAGAGCTATTTCAAAATCCTAAACACCCATATACGAAAGGGTTGCTAAAATCAAAACCAGTAATGGGGAAACGAACAGATAAACTTTATTCTATTCCAGGGCAAGTTCCAAATTTAGTTGGCTTAGATGAATTTTGCTACTTTAGTGGTCGATGTGAACATTGCATGGAAATATGCAAAAATGAAGCGCCAAATCTTAATGTGCATGATGAGGATCATAAAGTAGCTTGTTGGTTATATGAGGAGCGTGCTGGGCAATGAGTGAACCATTATTAGAAGTGAAGAACTTAAAAACGTATTTTCCGATTAAGGGCGGCGTATTTAGTAGGACGATTGGACATGTGAAAGCGGTAGATGGGGTAAGCTTTACAATTGATAAAGGAGAAGTGTTTGGCCTTGTAGGAGAGTCTGGAAGTGGGAAAACGACGATAGGGAAAACAATTCTCCGTCTCGTTCAAAAAACAGAAGGTGAAGTGAAATTTAAAGGTCAAGATGTTCATGCTTTCTCAAAAGAGGAGCTGAGAAAGCATCGTCCTAATATGCAGCTCGTCTTTCAAGATCCATTTAGCTCATTAAATCCAAGAATGAGAATTGGAGAAGCGCTTGGTGAGCCAATGTTGGCTCATGGGCTAGCGACGAAAGAAAATATCCGTGAAAAGGTGATAGAAGTATTGGAGTTATGTGGTTTAGCGCCGTATCATATTGACCGGTACCCTCATGAGTTTTCCGGTGGGCAACGTCAGCGTATCGTTATTGCAAGGGCAATGGTATTAGATCCAGAATTTATTGTGGCTGATGAGCCTGTCGCGGCGCTAGATGTATCTATTCAAGCGCAAATCATTAATTTGTTTAGTGAATTACAGGAGAAGAAGGGACTATCCTATTTATTCATTTCACATGATTTAAGTGTTGTAGAGCACTTATGTACGAAAATTGGAATTATGTATTTAGGAACGATTGTGGAAACAGCGCCGCGTGATGAGCTATTTGCAAATCCGCTTCATCCATATACAAAAGCATTATTATCAGCAGTACCAATACCTGATCCAACGGTTAAGCGGGAACGGATTATTCTAGAGGGGGATATTCCAAGTCCTGCAAATCCGCCATCAGGTTGCCGTTTTCATACACGCTGTCCGTTTGCTACAGATGTTTGTAAAACGAATGTACCAGAATTCCGTAATGTGGGCGAAGATCATTTTGTTGCTTGTCATCATGTGTAAAAAAAGGACTCTTTCAAAAAATGAAAGAGTCCTTTTTTTATTTACTAGATGAGGTTTGTTTCAATACAAATTGCTCGATTGCATGAGCAACACCATGTTCATTGTTTGTTAATGTTACAACGTCACATAGTTTTTTTACATCTTCTTCGGCATTTCCCATTGCTATAGATAAACCAGCAACTTGTAACATTGGCACGTCATTAAAGTTATCGCCGATTGCAACAGTATCTTCAATTGGTATATTGAAATAAGCTGCCATTTCTTGCAAACCATTGCCTTTATGACCATGCTTATCCATAATTTCTACATTAGTAGGAGCTGATGCCGTAACTGAAATGTCCGTATCTTCTTGTAAAGTTTGTAATAGCTGTGAACGATGAGCAGCATTAAATGTTAAAATGAAGAATTTAGATATTTCTAATTCTGGATTATTTACGACATCCTCTATTTTTTGGAAATCAGTAATTAAGTTAGATTTCTTTTGTTTTTCTGTAATTCTTTCAAGTTCCTCAAGTGTAACATCTAGTGTATGTTTATTTTCTTCGAATGCCTGCATGACTTGACCTTGCCATGTATAAGGAGAATAAACCCCTTTATTTGTGTACAACTTATATGGGAAACCTTCAGATTCTAGTAATTTTGCAAGCTTGTATACTTTATCATTTTGTAAACAACGCGAGTTAATTACTTTTCCGTCCACATAAACAATTGCCCCATTGCTTGCTCCAACTGGAAGAGATAGTTTATATTCTTCCAATAATTTCAAAGCATCCTCTTTCGCGCGGCCAGAACAAATCATTACAATATGACCAGCTTCTTTTGCGGTTTGGATAGCTTGTAAGTTCTCTTTGGAGATTTCAAGATTAGATGATAGTAGTGTACCATCCATATCTAGTGCGATTAATTTCAAAATGACCACCTCTTTGTTTCCATTATACATAGTTATATAGAGGAAACATATAAACTTATCTTGGAAAGATAGTATTTTATCCCGCATTAATTTGCCAGTAAAAGCTCGATTGGTGAGGGGGAATAATCAGTAGGGAATGGAACCCTTGCTGATTAAAGTTTCACTTTGTTTTGTAACAAAATAGAGATGAATAATATTATATTTCGCTTTATGACCGTAATGTTACACTAGTGTTACGAACATGATTGTAGTAGAAAACGCATTAAAACAAGGTTTTTGAGTGTTTATTTAAAAAAACGTAAAAAAAGCGTAATAAAATTTACGTAATTATATTGCAACGTAATAATACTTATGTTACATTAATGTTACAAACGTTACGTAATTAATTTCAATGTAACGTTAATATGAAAACTATGAACTAATCATTTCTTAGAAATTACATATAGATAACTTATAAAAAGGAGAATGAATGATATGAACAACGAGCAAGTATTAAACGTAACAAAAGGTGACTTCTTAGGATCAGCAAGCGGAGCAGTAGTATTAACAGCATTAATCGTATTTCTTTCAAGCGTATTAGTATAATAGAAGTTTTGTAACAAAAATAAGAGAAGGGAGAATGAAAATTATGAACAACGAGCAAGTATTAAACGTAACAAAAGGCGACTTCTTAGGATCAGCAAGCGGAGCGGTAGTATTAACAGCATTAATCGTATTTCTTTCAAGCGTATTAGTATAATAGAAGTTTTGTAACAAAAATAAGAGAAGGGAGAATGAAAATTATGAACAACGAGCAAGTATTAAACGTAACAAAAGGCGACTTCTTAGGATCAGCAAGCGGAGCGGTAGTATTAACAGCATTAATCGTATTTCTTTCAAGCGTATTAGTATAATAGAAGTTTTGTAACAAAAATAAGAGAAGGGAGAATGAAAATTATGAACAACGAGCAAGTATTAAACGTAACAAAAGGCGACTTCTTAGGATCAGCAAGCGGAGCGGTAGTATTAACAGCATTAATCGTATTTCTTTCAAGCGTATTAGTATAATAGAAATTTTGTAACAAAAACAAAAGAAGGGAGAATGAGGAATATGAACAAGGAACAAGTATTACAAGTAACAAAAATGGATATTTTAGTATCAGCAGGTGAAGCGGCTGTATTGACAGCGTTTATTATATTCCTTACAAATGTATTAGTATGATGAATATGGATAACAATAAGTTTTTATATACCGTACGTACCATTATTCTAAAAAAATAAAGACTCTAGCATATTAGTAAATAGTTAATATGTTGGGGTCTTTTTTGTTTTCCTCTCATATATCCCCTCAAGTATTAATGTTATCCCCTTATCCCGTAAAAGCCCGCTGATTAAAGTTTCACTGTATTTTAAAGAGAAAAAGGTCGAATTTTATATGTAAGAAAAAAAGAGGAATTTGACAGAAAAGATAGAAAATTTTAAAGGTCATAATTTGTTAGCTTGCTAACTAATTTCTATTAACGAACATTGGAAGCGTTTTCGGTTAGGTTTAATTATGAACCATTTAATCTATTTACAGGGGGATGAGGAATTTATGAAACAAAAGTCTATGGATACGCTAGCTGCACAAATGGAGGATTTTTTCCCGGTACGTGATGTAGATCATATAGAATTTTACGTAGGAAATGCAAAGCAATCAAGTTATTATCTTGCGAGAGCGTTTGGATTCAAAATTGTAGCTTATTCTGGATTAGAAACAGGAAACCGTGAAAAGGTATCTTATGTTCTTGTGCAAAAAAATATGCGTTTTGTTGTGTCTGGAGCTTTAAGTAGCGATGGCCGTATTGCAGAGTTTGTAAAGACTCATGGTGATGGAGTGAAAGATGTGGCTTTACTTGTTGATGACGTTGATAAAGCTTACTCTGAAGCGGTGAAGCGTGGCGCTGTTGCGATTGCTCCTCCTGAAGAGTTAACAGATGAGGAAGGTACCTTGAAGAAAGCGGTTATTGGTACGTATGGTGATACAATTCATACGCTTGTAGAGCGTAAAAATTATAAAGGAACATTCATGCCAGGATTTCAAAAGGTAGAGTTCAATATTCCATTTGAAGAATCCGGTTTAATTGCTGTAGACCATGTCGTTGGTAACGTTGAGAAAATGGAAGAATGGGTTAGTTATTATGAGAACGTCATGGGATTTAAACAAATGATTCACTTTGATGATGACGATATTAGCACAGAGTATTCGGCATTAATGTCAAAAGTTATGACGAATGGAAGCCGTATTAAGTTTCCAATTAATGAACCAGCAGATGGAAAAAGAAAGTCGCAAATTCAAGAATATCTAGAGTTCTATAACGGAGCGGGTGTACAGCATCTTGCTTTATTAACAAGCGACATTGTAAAAACAATTGAAGTACTTCGTGCGAATGGTGTTGAGTTTTTAGATACGCCAGATACGTATTACGATGAGTTAACTGCACGAGTGGGGAAAATTGATGAAGAAATTGATAAATTAAAAGAATTGAAGATTCTAGTAGACCGTGACGAAGAAGGTTATTTATTACAAATCTTTACGAAACCAATTGTAGATCGCCCAACTCTATTTATTGAAATCATCCAACGTAAAGGTTCTCGTGGATTTGGCGAAGGGAACTTTAAAGCGTTATTCGAATCAATTGAAAGAGAACAAGAGCGTCGCGGAAATTTATAAAATTTGTATCCACCAGCAAGAGTTCCTTTGTTGGTGGAAATTTCATTTTCATAGGGAGGAATCATGATGAAATTTGTTACATTTCGTCTCCCATCGAAAGAAATGCGAGCTGGATGGCTTGAAGGTGACAAAGTAATCGATATGAATCTTGCGAGTGATGGACAATTACCTTCTTCTATGTTCGCCTTTTTAGAGAAAGCAGATGAGTATGTAGAAGTATTGCGTAATATTAAGCATCCTGAAGAGGGTATATATTCCTTAGAGGAAGTTCAATTAGCAGCGGCAATTCCTAATCCGAGTAGCATTCGAGATTTTTATGCATTTGAACAGCATGTAAAAACAGCCCGCGGAAGAAGAGGGCTAGATGTTGTACCTGAATGGTATGATATCCCGGTTTTTTATTTTACTAACCACCGTGCTGTTATTGGACCAGATGATTTTGTTATTGGTCCGAAGAAGTCTAAAAAACTTGATTATGAGTTAGAGATTGCTTGCGTAATTGGGAAGGAAGGACGAAACATTTCTCGTGAGCAAGCAGAGGAATATATTTTTGGGTACTGTATTATGAACGACTGGAGTGCAAGGGACTTACAAGCAACAGAAATGAAAGTAGGGCTTGGCCCAGCGAAAGGGAAAGACTTTGCAACTTCATTAGGAGCGTATCTCGTTACGAAAGAGGAATTAGACGTTTATCGTAACGGTGATCGTTATGATTTAGAGATGACTGCTCATGTAAATGGGCAACTGTTATCAAAAGGGAATTTCCAAGATATTTATTATGCATTCTCTGAAATGATTGAACGTGCTTCGGAAGATGTCACGTTATATCCAGGGGATGTTATCGGGTCTGGAACAGTAGGAACAGGCTGTATTTTGGAGCTTGGTACGGAAGAGTGGCTGCAAGATGGAGATGTTGTAGAACTTACGATTACTGGTTTAGGTACATTACGTAATACGGTCAAAAAAGAGATGGAAGCAGGTGATGGGCATGTATTATCGTCACATGGGGGAGCTACCTCATAAACGACATGTACAATTCCGTAAAAAGGATGGATCGCTTTATCGTGAACAGGTAATGGGAACAAAAGGTTTTTCTGGTACGCAGTCTATTTTGTATCATCATTATATGCCAACGGAAGTAGGTCATGCGGCATTATCGCATTCTTGTCAGTTACAGTATGAAGAGGATGCCCTTCTTGCTCATCGTCACTTTCGCACGAAAGAAAATAAGAAAAATGGTGATGCAGTAAGTGGAAGAACCTTCATACTTGGAAATGAAGATTTGTTAATTGGAGTAGTGAGTCCGGCAGAAAAAATGGATTATTTCTATCGTAATGGTGATGGCGATGAAATGTTATTCGTTCATTATGGAACAGGAAAAATTGAGACGATGTTTGGAACGATTCACTATAGAAAAGGTGATTATGTAACGATTCCAATTGGAACGATTTATCGTGTTATTCCAGATGAGGGAGAGACTAAGTTTCTTGTTGTAGAGGCAAATAGCCAAATTACAACACCAAGTCGCTATCGCAATGAGTATGGGCAACTGTTAGAGCATAGTCCGTTTTGTGAAAGAGATATTCGTGGTCCGGAGAAATTGGAGACATATGATGAAAAAGGTGAGTTTGTCGTAATGACAAAGTCGAGGGGTTATATGCATAAGCATGTTTTAGGGCACCATCCGTTAGATGTTGTTGGCTGGGATGGCTATTTATATCCATGGGTATTTAATGTTGAGGATTTTGAACCAATTACAGGTCGTATTCATCAGCCACCACCAGTACATCAAACATTCGAAGGTCATAATTTTGTTATTTGCTCTTTCGTACCACGCTTATATGATTATCATCCAGAATCAATTCCGGCACCATATTATCATAGTAATGTGAATAGTGATGAGGTACTTTACTATGTAGAAGGTAACTTTATGAGCCGAAAAGGTGTGGAAGAAGGTTCTATTACGCTTCATCCGAGCGGGATTCCACATGGGCCGCATCCTGGAAAAACAGAAGCGAGTATAGGGAAGAAAGAAACACTTGAATTGGCTGTTATGATAGATACATTCCGTCCGCTTCGTATTGTAAAACAAGCACATGAGACGGAAGATGAAAAGTATATGTATAGCTGGATTGAAGAGGGTTCATATACTGTGAAATAAGTAAAAAGAGGCATGCTCAATAAAGGAGCATGCCTCTTTTTTGGAATCGACATGTATAATAATACCAAAAACAGTTATGAAAAGATATATAGATATGATTGTGTGAATCTTTTTATAGAAAGAATGATAAGGATATAGCGCGTATCTCGATAATTTTCTGTTTATTCCGACAAAAGTATTGACTAAAGAACATGCGGTGGGTAAAATGAAAAAAGTAAATTAAATTTTCAGACAACTAAAATCATGGAGGAGCACAGTATGAAGCAAATTTTTCAAAAGAAGCCGATTTCGACGTTACTGCAAGAAAGTAAACAAAAGACATTATCGAGAACGTTAGGGGCACTTGATTTAACAATGCTTGGAATCGGAGCAATTGTTGGAACTGGTATTTTTGTTCTTACTGGCGTTGTAGCAGCGAAACATTCTGGACCAGCTATTATATTATCATTTGCTATAGCTGCATTAGCTTGTGCCTTTGCTGCATTTTGTTACGCTGAATTTGCTTCTTCAGTTCCTGTCTCAGGGAGTGTGTACACGTACACGTATGCGACGATGGGAGAAGTATTTGCATTCTTAATTGGATGGGATTTAATGCTCGAGTATTTATTAGCTACATCTGCTGTAGCCAATGGATGGTCAGCGTATTTTCAATCGTTATTAAAGGGATTTGGGATTCATATTCCGACCATTCTCTCCTCGGCTCCTGGTACAGGAAAGGGTGGAATAATTGATCTACCTGCAGTTCTAATTATTCTAGTTATGACAGCTCTTTTATCTAGAGGTGTTCGTGAAAGTGCACGAATAAATAATATCATGGTATTTATTAAAATAGCGGTTGTTCTTATCTTTATCTTTGCTGGTTTTAATTATGTGAAACCTGAAAATTGGACGCCTTTTATGCCATTTGGTTTAGATGGTGTAATGGCTGGAGCTGCTACAGTATTCTTCGCATTCATAGGATTTGATGCAGTTTCAACAGCTGCAGAAGAAGTGAAACGTCCGCAACGTGATTTACCAATCGGCATTATCGCATCGTTATTAATTTGTACTGTTCTTTATATCGTTGTTTCACTTATTTTGACAGGAATTGTTCCATACGGACAGCTAAATATATCAGATCCAGTTGCCTTTGCACTTCAATTTATTGGACAAGATAGTTTAGCGGGAGTAATTTCGGTAGGAGCAATTACAGGGATTACAACTGTAATGCTAGTTATGATGTATGGGCAAGTTCGTGTTTCGTATGCGATGAGCCGAGATGGGCTTTTGCCGAAGCGTCTTGCTAAAGTTCATCCGAAATTTAAAACACCATTTTTAAATACATGGACAACTGGGATTATTGCAGCACTTATTTCAGGGCTAATTGATTTAAATGTTTTAGCACACCTTGTAAATATGGGGACATTGTCAGCCTTTGCACTTGTAGCAGTTGCGGTTATTGTCCTGAGAAGAACTCATCCTGACTTACCAAGGGCATTTAAGGCGCCTCTTGTACCATTTTTACCAGCGTTAACGGTAATTTTTTGTTTATACTTAATGCTTCAGTTATCCGGAACAGCGTGGATTAGTTTTGGGGTATGGATGGTTATTGGTATAGCAGTTTACTTTTTATATAGCCGAAAACATAGTGCTTTAAGTAATAGTAAAAAAGAAGAAGATGTAGCAAATTTATAAGTGGAAAAATCCATTCTAATTCTGTTAGAATGGATTTTTGTTTTGAAAATTTACATTTTTCTGAATTTGTTATAAGATAATTGTTGGTTAATTAAGGGGGGGGAAGTATGAAAAATACATGGCGTGAGCTAAGGGCGATGGATCGTAACGTATGGATTCGATTTATCGGTGAGACATTGAACGGAATTGCGATGATGATGTTAATGCCTTTTTTTGCACTATATTTAAAAGATAAGGTAGATTCTTTATTACAAGTTGGAATTATTATGGCGCTTTCTCCAATTGCTGCAAGCTTTGGCTCACTTATAGGCGGAAGAATAGCTGATATATATGGAAGAAAGCCAATTATGATATTTTCGATGGCGAGTAATGCATTACTAATGCTCGGTTTTTTATTTATAGAAGGGTTTATCCCATATGCTATTTTGTCTATTTTTTTAGGGTTAAGTAATTCTCTATTTCATCCAGCGGCATCAGCGATGGTTGCAGATGTGACGGCGCCAGAAAAAAGAACAGAGGCATATGGTTTATTGCGAATGGGACACAATATTGGTGCTGCAATTGGGCCGATAATGGGAGTATCAGTAGTTGTTTTATCGAAGAACCTTGTTTTTATTATCGCTTCGTCGACAATGCTATTTTATGCATTACTTGTATTAATTTTTATTCAGGAGACAATGCCAAAAGCCGCAGATAAAAAAGAAGAGAATGAAGAGAGGGAATCAGGTGCGGTTTGGAAAATTTTAATGAGAGATAAGGCGTTAATGATTTATTTGCTAGCGGGAATCATTATTTCTATGGGGTTTTCTCAAACAGAAGGCATGTTGCCGCTGCACTTTGATAACGAAATGAAGGGCATTAATAATCCATATCCATATTTAATGGCGCTAAATGGACTATTAGTTGTTTTATTTCAATTTCAAATTTCAAAATGGGCGGCAGATAAACCTGTCGGAAAGACGATGTTATACGGTGCGTGTTTGTTCGGAATTGGTTTGTTTTTTATAGGGTGGTTACCGAAGTGGTTTGGAGGATTAGATACAAATGCTACAATTATTTTAATAACGTTACTGCTCGTTTATGCAATATACACGTTAGGTGAGATGATTATGTCACCTGTACAGATGACGTTTGTAGCGAATTTGGCCCCTGAGCATTTGAGAGGAACATATATGGGAGCGGCCAGTTTGCAGTGGATCACAGGGGGGGCATTTGGTCCACTTCTTGGTGGTTTTCTATTGGATCGTTTGCTTGGTCACTTCTTATTTACAATTTTAGGTGTTGGATGTGTAGTTGCAGGCTTTGTATATGTTTCTTTAGATCGTCTTGTTGAGCAGAGGCAAAAAGATACGCTTACAAAACAGTCTTCTTAATGAAATGAAACTTTAATCAGTGTTTTTTCATTCTCCATAAATGGTAGGATAATATAGATGACATACACAAAAAGTGGATTTCTACATATTTTAGGTACATAACCAGATTAGATAGCAATCTTACTTTAAAGTTTAATTATGTTTAGGTGTGTAGAAAATTAAAGAGGAAAAGTGTAGAAAACCAATAAGTGGTGTCTTTTAATTATTTATGGAAGTTACATTTTATTTCAAATAGGAACTACCTATTTTTATAAAAAGTGCTAAAATAGAAAAATGAAAACAATTGGTTAGGGTGATTTCAGTGACAAAAATTAAATTAGGTTTATTATACGGTGGAAAATCAGCTGAGCATCAAGTTTCGTTACAAACGGCTCTTGCTGCTATTAAAGCATTAAATCAAGATAAATTCGAGATTCATCCAATTTATATTACAGAACAAGGTCAATGGGTACGCGGTGAGCGTATTGAAGGTGAAGTAACAGATGTTGAAACTTTAAAAATGAGCGGTGCAGAAAATGCGATTTCCCCGTTATCATTAAGCACAGAAATTATTCCGTCTGCAACTTCTCAAGAAGATGCGATTGACGTTATTTTTCCATTACTACATGGGCCAAACGGTGAAGATGGAACGGTTCAAGGATTATTAGAATTAATGAACATTCCTTATGTAGGTAACGGTGTATTAGCATCAGCTGCTGGTATGGATAAAGTCGTTATGAAAAATATCTTTGCAGAAGCTGGATTGAAACAAGCGAAATATGCATCTTTCATTCGTAGCGCATGGGAAAAAGATAGTGAAATAGCGTATGAAAAAGTAGAAGAAGTATTAGGATATCCTTGCTTCGTAAAACCAGCAAACCTTGGTTCAAGTGTTGGTATTAATAAGTGTAACGATCGTGAAGAGCTTGAGAATGCATTCGAAGAGGCATTCCAATTTGACCGTAAAATTATTGTAGAAGAAAATATTGTAGGTCGTGAAGTAGAAGTTGGTGTATTAGGTAATGATGAGCCGAAATGTTCTGTTGTAGGTGAAATTGTACCGAAAAAAGATTTTTATGATTACAAATCGAAATACATCGATGGTGATACAGCGTTAATTATTCCAGCTGAAATGACAGAAGAAGAGTCTAATGTAATTAAGCGAGATGCAATTATTGCATTCCAATCATTAGATGGTTCTGGCTTAACACGAGCTGATTTCTTCTTAACGAAAGATGGAGAACTATATATTAACGAAGTAAACACAATGCCAGGATTCACGCCGTTTAGTATGTTCCCGCTATTATGGCAACATACAGGGTTACCGTATCCGGAATTAATTGAAGAGTTGATTCGTTTAGCGATTGAACGTCACGAAGAAAAACAAAAAATTAAATATACAATCTAACAAAAAAGGAGGAAGCACTATTCGAAGGAATAGTGCTTCCTCTATGTAAGGAGTGTTTTTTTATGATTAAGCGAACGTTAAAACAAGTAGAGAAAATGGTAGATGGTACTGGATTAGCAGAGAAATATGAGGGAATTACTATACAAGGAGCATCTATTGATACGAGAAAGATTGAAAAAGGAAACTTATATGTTCCGATTCAAGGTGAACGTTTCGATGGACATGCTTTTGTAGATAAAGCTGTTGAAAACGGGGCGATTGCTACATTGTGGATGAAAGATGTAGAAAACCCACCTGAAAATCTTCCAGTTATTTTTGTGGAAGATACACTAGCAGCATTGCAAATGTTAGCGAAAAACTATCGTGATCAATTGGATGTAAAAGTTGTTGGTGTAACGGGTAGTAATGGTAAAACATCTACGAAAGATATTGTAACAAGTATTCTTGCGACTAAATTTAAAGTTCAAAAAACAGAAGGTAATTTCAACAACCATATCGGTTTACCTCTTACTATTTTAAATTTAGAGGAAAATACAGAAGTAGCTGTATTAGAAATGGGCATGTCAAGCCGAGGTGAAATTGAATTTCTATCTAAGTTAGCTCGTCCTAATGCAGCTATTATCACGAACATTGGTGAGGCACACTTAATGGATTTAGGCTCTCGTGAGGCAATTGCTGAAGCGAAGTTAGAAATTGTTACAGGTTTACAAGAAGGTGGAGTTTTCGTATATAATGGGGATGAGCCGCTATTAACAAATCGTGTTCCGGAAATGAATTTAGCAGCTGAAACAGTTACATTTGGTGATGCGAGAGCAAATGATTATTATCCAACTACTGTAACATTACAGGCGACTGGGACACATTTTAAGATGAATAGGGATGAAACTTTGTCATTCTATCTGCCAGTACTAGGAAAGCATAATGTATATAATACGCTTGCTTCAATGGCAATTGCAAAAAATTTTGGTGTAACGTGGGAAGAAATGAAAAAAGGTTTAGTAACACTTCAAATGACAGGTATGCGTATGGAAATTGTAAAAAAAGATAGTGGTTTAACAATTATCAATGATGCTTATAATGCTAGTCCAACAGCTATGGAGGCTGCGTTCCACCTAATGAATGGTTTAGATGGATTTGCTAAAAAAATTGTTGTACTGGGTGATATGTTAGAACTTGGAAATAAAGAAGTGCAATTTCATTATGAAGTAGGTAAATTAATTGATCCAGCAAAGATCTCATATGTATTCACATATGGTAGATTAGGGGCTCAAATTGCTGAAGGTGCAAAAATTAATTTCCCTAAAGACCGTGTAAAAGCGTATGATAGTAAAGAAGAGTTAATAAAAGAGTTGCAAGCAGTAGTTGATGCAAAAGATGTTGTGCTAGTAAAAGCGTCTCGCGGTATGAAATTAGAAGAAGTAATTACGATGTTGAAATAATTGGTGTATATAAATAGGGATGATAGCCACGAAAATAGTGGAAACTTATAATAAGCGCTTACAGTAAATGATAAAAAAATAAAAGTAAAGAAAAAAGCTCTGAATATGAAATAAGGTAACAGTTGGGGTTTGCTTTTTACACCTACAAAACTTATAATTGATAAAGTGTAATAACGTTTAGAAGTATTTTCGTGAAGAATATACGCCCGGTTATACGTCAGTATTCAGGAAAAGGGCTTTTCCGCAAGTTCGGAAAACGCCTTTTTTTAAATGATAAGTATAGGATAGAAAAGGAGAAGTAACATTGACAACATTTCGAGAATTAGGATTAAGTGAGTCTTTACTACAATCTGTTGAAAGTATGGGCTTTGAAGAGGCTACGCCGATTCAAGCTGAAACAATTCCATATGCATTGCAAGGTAAGGATATTATTGGGCAAGCGCAAACAGGTACAGGGAAAACAGCAGCATTCGGATTACCACTATTAGATAAAGTGAATACAAATAAAGAAGCAGTTCAAGGTATTGTTATCGCGCCAACGCGCGAATTAGCAATTCAAGTTGGAGAAGAGCTATACAAACTTGGTAAACATAAACGTGTTCGTATTCTACCAATTTATGGTGGTCAAGATATTAACCGCCAAATTCGTGCTCTAAAAAAACACCCACACATTATTGTTGGTACGCCGGGTCGTATTTTAGATCATATTAACCGTAAAACACTTCGCTTACAAAACGTAGAGACTGTTGTTCTTGACGAAGCGGATGAAATGTTAAACATGGGCTTCATTGAAGATATTGAAGCGATTTTAACAGATGTGCCAGAAACACATCAAACATTATTATTCTCAGCGACAATGCCAGATCCAATCCGTCGTATTGCTGAGCGTTTCATGACTGAGCCTCAACACATTAAAGTAAAAGCAAAAGAAGTAACAATGCCAAACATTCAGCAGTTCTATTTAGAAGTGCAAGAAAAGAATAAGTTTGACGTGTTAACACGCTTACTAGATATTCAATCTCCAGAGCTTGCAATCATATTCGGTCGTACAAAGCGTCGTGTTGATGAATTATCAGAAGCATTAAACTTACGTGGTTATGCAGCAGAAGGTATTCATGGTGACTTAACACAAGCGAAACGTATGTCTGTATTACGTAAATTTAAAGAAGGTGCTATTGAAGTTCTTGTTGCAACAGACGTTGCTGCACGTGGTCTTGATATTTCAGGCGTAACACACGTATACAACTTCGATATCCCACAAGATCCAGAATCATACGTTCACCGTATCGGTCGTACTGGCCGTGCAGGTAAAAAAGGTATTGCAATGTTATTTGTAACACCACGTGAATCAGGACAATTAAAAAATATCGAGCGTACAACAAAACGTAAGGTTGATCGTATGGAAGCACCGACACTTGACGAGGCATTAGAAGGTCAACAACGTTTAATCGCTGAAAAACTTCAAAGCACAATCCAAAATGAAAACTTATCATACTACAAGCGTATTGCAGAAGAAATGTTAGAAGAGAATGATTCTGTAACAGTAGTAGCTGCTGCTTTAAAAATGATGACAAAAGAGCCGGATACAACTCCAATCGCTTTAACATCAGAACCACCAGTTGTTTCAAGAGGTGGCGGTTCTAAAAAACGCGGTGGTAACGGAAGTGGATACCGTGATGGTAACCGTAATCGTAGTCGTGATGGACGTGGAAGCGGAAGTGGCGATGGTCGTAACCGTGATCGTAATCGTGATGGACGTGGAAGCGGAAGTGGCGATGGTCGTAACCGTGATCGCAATCGTGATGGTGGTAGTGGTAGCCGTGATGGTAACCGTGGTCGTAAAGGTGAAGGTCGCCCTGGATCTTCAAATGGACGCGGCGAAAGAAAACATCATAGCCGTCCACAAGCTTAATAAAAAAGAGAATGCCCTTTGCTGGCATTCTCTTTTTTTATTTCTGTAATTGTGCATACTACATAATAACTCGTATAGAAATGAGGTGCTATATGCTTGTAAGACTTGGGTATGTTGCGATGAGTGTGCATTTGAAGAATGCATCTCCATCTCAAACGATGACATATGCACAGTTTCAGCGGATTGATGATCGAGAGGCTGCGATTCGTAAACTCGAAAGAATCGCTAATTCGAATTTGGAAAATTGCTTACGATTATTAAAGCATAATAAAGGACATGATATATCTTTCTTTCGACTTAGTTCCAAGCTCATTCCTTTAGCGAATCATGAGGAGTTGTTAGATTGGAACTATATTCGTCCTTTAAAAGAAAATCTGAAAGAATTAGGTGAATATGCGATTCGTATGAATATGCGAATTGACTTCCATCCAGATCATTTTGTTGTACTAAATTCACCTGAGGAGAGTATTTTTAAACAATCTGTAAAGACATTGCAGATGCACAAAAAATTGTTAAAGGGTATGGGAATGGAACATAAGCAACGATGTGTATTACATGTGGGAGGAGGTTATAAAGATAAGGAGCTCGCATTAGAACGCTTTATAGAAAATTGGTCAACTGTTCCAAGAGGTATTCAAGAGATGATTATATTAGAAAATGATGACACGACCTTTTCTTTAGAAGAAACATTGTATTTAGGCGAGAAATTAGACATTCCAGTCGTGTTTGACTTGCACCATCATATGATGAATAATGACCAGGAAGATTGGCATGAAGATTGGGCGCGTGTTGTACATACGTGGGAATCGTCTTTATTACCAGTTAAAATGCACATCTCTAGTCCTAGAGATGGAAAAGATCCAAGAGCACATGCGGATTTTATTGATGTAGATACCTTCTTATCTTTTTTGAAAAAGATAAAGGGGAGTGTTCCGCAAATTGATTGTATGATTGAGGCGAAGAAAAAGGATGAGTCTTTATTTCAACTAATGAGAGAGTTAAGTAAACAAACAGATGTGGAAATTGTCGATGGTGCGAGCTTTTATATTAAATAAGCTCTGCGCCATCGGTTTTTTTTGTCCCGATTGGTGCGGGCTAATAATCAGTGGGGGATGGACAAAACCCCCACTGATTAAAGTTTCACTTTATTAAAAAAGGGGTGCACATGCCGCCGATGATCAGTCCTGTTAAATGGCTTATAGGATTGGCAGAGGGATTAAAGAAAGTAAATAGTAGTAATATAAGTATCATTATTGAAAAAATAGCGATGTCTCTTGGTTTTGAAGAACGATATCGACTATACAATAAAAATAATTGGGCGCCTAGTAATCCGAAAATACCACCAGATGCTCCGGCGTGAATATATTCAAAAGGCATAATAATATAAGAAGAAATATTCCCGAGAATGCCAGAAAGGAAAAAAATAATGATGAAAGAAAAGTGTCCTAGTTGTTTTTCAATAGAAGAACCAAGTACAAATAAACAAATACTATTAGAAAGAAAATGTTGTAAGTCTACGTGTACAAGTAAGGAAGTTATGACACGCCACCATTCTCCTTTAGCGATATATTCATTGTAGGCTGCCAGGTGAAAGAGGGAAAAGTCGCTCAATATAATCATGACTAATTGTATAAGAAGTAAAGAGATGATAATCGGTTGTAAGGAAATGCGAGTGGATGGTATTAGCATGTTGTTAGTATCACTCCTTTTGCATCAGAAAGATTCTCTGTTATTCTTACAATATGAATGAAGAAAGCTAAATAGAAGAAGGGGATTTTGAAATGATTGTAGGGATTGGAATCGATATTATTGAGTTAAATCGAATTGAAAAAATGCTAGATGGAAAGCTTAAATTTATGGAACGTATTTTAACTGAAAGAGAACGTGGTGTTGCCGAGGGGCTGAAAGGAAGTCGCCTTACAGAATTCGTAGCTGGAAGATTTGCAGCAAAAGAGGCGTATTCTAAAGCGGTAGGGACCGGTATCGGGAAAGAAGTGAGTTTTTTAGATATTGAAGTAAGGAATGATGATAGAGGTAAGCCGATTATCATTACAAATACAGAGCATATTGTTCATTTATCAATTAGTCATAGTAAAGAATTTGCCGTTGCTCAAGTTGTTTTGGAAAGCTCGTCACGCTAGTCTGCATATTTTATATCTTTGTCTCATATATTTGAGGTAGCGATAAGGAAGGCATACCTTCCATTCATTTATAGGGGCAAAGGGGCTGAAGTGATGAAAAGGCGTCTGTTTTTAGTTCTTGTCGGTTTGTTGACCGTTTTTGTGTTGGCGGGTTGTATGGAAAAGAAACAGGAAGATGTTGTGAGAGATTTAGAAGCGAAAGTTAAAAGTATGAAGAGTTATCAAGCTGAAGCGAAATTATCTATTAAAACAGGAAATGAGCCTCAGGAGTACAATGTAGAAATTTGGCATAAAGAACCTTCGTATTATCGTGTGAATTTGCAGAATGCGAAAAAGGATCAGAGTCAAATTATTTTAAGAAATGATGAAGGTGTATTTGTATTAACACCGGCGCTTAATAAGAGTTTCCGTTTTCAAAGTGATTGGCCGCAAAATAGTAGCCAGGCTTATTTATATGAATCACTTGTAAGAGATATTTTGCAAGATAAGAAAAATCTCTCTTTCGAGAAAACAGATAAGTATTATGTATTTAAAACAAAAACAAATTATCAACATCAAAATATGTTGCCGAAACAAGAAATTAAGCTGAATAAAAGTGATTTAACACCAGTTTCTGTGAAGCTGATGGATAATGACCAAAATGTCCTTGTAAAAGTAGATTTCACTAAAGTAAAGTTTGATGCAAAGTTTGATAAAGGTGCATTTGATACGAAACAAAATATGTCTAGAGCACAAGTGGATGTTCAGACGGCAGCGAAAGAAGACAAACCGTTTGCTATTTTGTATCCGCGTGATACGCCGCAAGGCATGACTTTGAAAGAGGAAGAAGAGTTGAAGACAGACAGTGGCAAGCGTGCAATACTCACATACACTGGAAGTAAGAAATCCTTTACTTTGATACAAGAAAAGGCAAAAGTTGCAGAGGCCTCATCGGCGGTAAGTGTAAGTGGAGAGCCGGTTGATCTTGGTTTCACGATTGGTGCATTGACGAAAGACTCTGTAACGTGGTCGCATAACGGAGTAGAATATATGCTCGTGTCTAAAGGTTTAGAGCCGAATGAGTTGTTGATGGTTGCTCGTTCGGTTACAGCGAAGCAGGTGAAGTAAACATCTTAGACGTGGTGATATATGTGCACCGCGTCTTTTCTTAGTTTGAAGGTGGATTTCATAAAAGAAGCATATAAAAGAATAAGCTTCGCATATCGTGTATAAGGAAGTGTATTTATGGAAGACGCACCGTTTTACCGTGACACCTGGGTGGAAGTGGATTTAGATGCAATTTACAACAATGTTACGCATATTAAAGAGTTCATTCCAAGTGATGTAGAGATTTTTGCTGTAGTTAAAGCGAATGCATATGGGCACGATTATGTACCGGTGGCTAAAACTGCATTAGAAGCAGGAGCGACAAGATTAGCAGTTGCTTTTTTAGATGAAGCTTTAGTGCTTCGGAGGGCTGGTATTACTGCACCGATTTTAGTATTAGGTCCTTCCCCGCCCCGTGATGTAAATGTAGCTGCTGAAAATGATGTAGCATTAACTGTTTTTCAAAAAGAATGGGTGGAAGAAGCGATAAAGCTCTGGGATGGTTCATCAATAATGAAATTCCATATTAATTTTGATAGTGGTATGGGGAGAATCGGAATACGTGAACGCAAAGAATTAAAAGGGTTCTTAAAGAGTTTAGAAGGTGCGCCATTTTTAGAGTTAGAAGGAGTATATACGCATTTTGCAACAGCGGATGAGGTTGAGACTTCTTACTTTGATAAGCAATATAATACATTCTTGCAGCAGTTAAGTTGGTTGAAAGAATTTGGAGTAAATCCTAAATTTGTCCATACAGCCAATAGCGCTGCAACGTTAAGGTTTCAAGGGATTACATTTAATGCGGTGCGAGTTGGTATTGCGATGTATGGATTATCCCCATCTGTAGAAATACGTCCTTTTTTACCATTTAAATTGGAACCGGCGTTGTCACTTCATACGAAAGTTGCTCATATTAAGCAAGTGATTAAAGGGGATGGAATTAGTTATAATGTCACATACCGAACGAGAACTGAAGAATGGATTGCGACAGTTGCAATTGGATATGCAGATGGCTGGCTTAGAAGATTGCAAGGGTTTAAAGTACTTGTAAATGGTGAAAGAGTACCGATTGTGGGTCGAGTAACAATGGATCAATTCATGATACATCTTCCTTGTGAAGTGCCACTTGGTACGAAAGTTACACTCATTGGGAGACAAGGTGATGAGTATATTAGTGCTACTGAGGTCGCTGAATATTCCGGGACTATTAATTATGAAATTATCGCAACGATAAGCTTCCGTGTACCGAGAATATTTATACGAAACGGTAAAGTTGTAGAAGTAATCAATTATTTGAACGATATATAGAAGAAGGTATTATCGCTCAGTATCTCGTCATTTAGGGGATTTTCGCTAATGGAAAATAGGCTCTTTTTTGCTAGGGAGCTTCTTTTTATAATTGTTATTAATATAAGTTACAATGAAATGTTGCGGGAAGAATTGCTTTATTTCTTGTTTGAAAGAGATGAAAAGTAAAAGAAGATGAATGTTTTGTATATGAATTGGAAAACATAAGCAGGGAATAAGGAAGTCTTTGCAACAGGCTCCATACAATGGTATTATTACAATAGGTGTCATATATATATTTGGGTGTGTAGTTGACGGTGGAGGTGTATTTTTGTGTCCGAATCAAGTGTAACTACTGAAATCGTGGTTCGGTTGCCAAAGCAAATGGTAACGGAATTGGACGGAATTGGAAAACAAGAGAATAAGAATCGCCATGAACTAATTTGCCAGGCAACACAACTGTTATTGCGTCAACATAAGACGAAGAAACGCTACCAACATGAATCAATGCGACGTGGGTACATTGAAATGGGAAAAATTAATCTTGGTATTGCATCTGAAGCTTTCTTAGCAGAGTATGAAGCAGCTCATACAGTAGAACGCTTAGTTAGCGGGGGGTAATATTTTGATTGTAAAACGCGGCGACGTGTATTTTGCAGACCTTTCCCCAGTTGTTGGTTCTGAGCAAGGAGGCGTTCGTCCGGTTCTTGTCATTCAAAATGACATCGGAAATCGTTTTAGTCCGACTGTGATTGTAGCGGCTATTACTGCACAGATTCAAAAAGCGAAATTACCCACTCATGTGGAAATTGATGCGAAAAAGTATGGTTTTGAGAGAGATTCTGTTATTTTACTTGAGCAGATTCGAACAATCGATAAGCAACGCTTAACGGACAAAATCACTCATTTGGATGAAGTGATGATGAGTCGTGTAGATGAAGCGTTACAAATTAGTTTAGGACTAATAGATTTTTAAATCGGCAGTTTAAGTTGCTCTCTTTACAGGGCAACTTTTTTTTATTATAGAGGAGGTTACGGTTGGATATGGAAATGGTAGATAATCGACAATGGTTAATGAAAATGTTAGTGAAAGAATTAGGCTTTACAGAAAAGCAAGTTCGTCATGTTATTCAATTAACAGAAGAAGGTAACACAGTTCCATTTATCGCTCGTTACCGAAAAGAATGGACAGGATCTCTAGATGAGGTGCAAATTCGTGCAATCTTAGAAAGATGGCAATATATGATGCAACTAGAAGATAGGAAAGAAGAGGTTCTTCGTCTTATTGGTGAAAAGGGTAAACTAACCGAAGAGTTGCGTCGTCATATTGTTGCTGCAAAAAAACTTCAGGAAGTAGAAGATTTATATCGTCCATATAAAGAAAAAAGAAGAACGAAAGCTACAATTGCTAAAGAAAAGGGATTAGAACCGTTAGCTGAGTGGCTATTGTTATATAAAAAAGAAAATCCAGCAGAGAAGGCTATGGAATTTGTTAATGCAGAAAAAGAAGTGGCGTCTGCAGAAGATGCGTTGCAAGGTGCGCAAGATATTATTGCGGAACTTGTTTCGGATAATGCGGCATATCGTAGTTGGATTCGCAATACTACTTTCCGACAAGGGATTATGTCTTCATCTGTAAAAGATAAAGAAAAAGATGAAAAGAATATATATGAAATGTATTATGGCTATGAAGAACCGTTGCAAAAAGTAGTGCCACACCGTGTACTAGCTATGAATCGTGGTGAAAAGGAAGACGTATTAAGAGTTTCTGTTATCACGCCAATTGAAGAAATCCTTCAGTTTTTACATAAAAAAATGATTCTTGATGAAGCTTCTAAAAGTGCGCATTATGTACAATTAGCGATGGAAGATGGATATAAGCGATTAATTCAACCTTCAATAGAAAGAGAAATTCGTAAAGAATTAATGGAAACGGCCGAAGAACAAGCGATTCATATTTTCTCTGAGAATTTACGTAATTTATTATTACAACCTCCGATGAAAGGGAAAGTTGTGTTAGCGGTAGATCCAGCGTATAGAACCGGTTGTAAATTAGCTGTAGTAGATGATACAGGAAAAGTTCTTCACATAGATGTTATTTATCCGCATCCGCCTGTTCGTAAATATGAGGATGCAAAAACGAAAATCCTTTCAATTATAGATAAATATGAAGTTGAAATGATAGCGATTGGAAATGGTACAGCTTCGAGGGAAACGGAAGAATTTATAGTAGATGTATTACAAAATGTAGAACGAGATGTATTTTACATTATTGTAAATGAAGCGGGTGCTAGTGTGTACTCAGCATCTGATGTAGCTCGCGAGGAGTTTCCGAATTTACAGGTTGAAGAAAGAAGTGCTGTTTCAATTGGGAGACGTCTGCAAGATCCACTTGCAGAGCTTGTGAAAATTGACCCTAAATCTGTTGGGGTGGGACAATATCAACATGATGTATCTCAAAAGAGATTAAATGAATCATTAACATTTGTAGTAGAGACAGCAGTTAACCGAGTTGGTGTTAATGTAAATACAGCTTCAGTTGCATTGTTGCAATATGTTTCGGGGTTATCAAAAACAGTTGCGAAAAATATTGTAGCTAAGCGTGAGGAAGATGGAAAATTCACGAAGCGTACTGAATTAAAGAAAATCCCGCGTTTAGGTGCAAAAACATATGAACAATGTATCGGGTTTTTACGTATATTAGAAGGAGCGAATCCGTTAGATCGCACAGGGATTCATCCAGAGCAATATAAAAATGTTGAATTGCTATTAAAGAGCTTAGGGTTATCGAAGAGTGATGTGGGGAAACCAAACTTGCAAAAGAGTTTAGAAGGAGTAGATATTTCTAAATTATCTCAAGAGACGGAGATTGGTGAGCCAACACTAGTTGATATTATGGATGCTTTAATTAGCCCGGAACGAGATATGAGGGATGAGTTGCCAAAGCCACTTTTGAAAAAGGGGATTTTAAAATTAGAAGATTTAAAGCGTGGTATGGAATTAGAGGGAACGATCCGCAATGTTGTTGATTTCGGTGCCTTTGTTGATATTGGTGTGAAGCAAGATGGTTTAGTGCATATTTCTAAACTAAGCAAACAATTTGTAAAGCATCCATTAGATATTGTATCCGTGGGACAAATTGTAAAGGTATGGGTAGATGATATTGATACGAAAAAAGGTCGTGTTGCATTATCAATGTTACCGATTGAATAGTAAGAAAAGAGAGCAGATGAAACTGCTCTTTTTTTATGAACTGGAAAGTTTAATTGATTATGAGCTTTGATGTATTTTACTATAATAAAACCAGCATTCATTTAGTAACTTGATTTGATACCGGTTTTTCTCAAAATATGCACGTTGCATTTGTTTCTTTAGCCACGTGGGCATAGGAATCCCTCCTTGTTTAATCCTGCTCTCAAAAAAGTAGCTCCTTTTAGTTAAGGTAACTTTGATGAGAGGTTGGTGAGTGGATTTCTAGCAATGCTGCATTTTTAGAAATCACGCTTCTTGAATGAGGATGGGTATATGTACTATTTACTATATGTATAAGAAGAGAGAAAAGTGTAAAAATATTTTTTAGTTTAGGAGGAATGAGAATGGATGAGCAAGAAATTCAACGGTTAGTGGAAGAGGTATCGTTACAATGCTTTGGAATGCCGTTTTTACATAAAGCAATGTTTAATAGTAGGTTACGTACAACTGGTGGGCGCTATCTATTGAAGAATCATAATATAGAATTGAATTATCGATATTACGAAATATATGGTAAAGAAGAGTTAGTCGGGATTGTTAAACATGAACTTTGTCATTATCACTTACATATCACAGGAAAAGGGTATAAGCACCGAGATAGAGATTTTCGTGAGTTATTAAAGAAAGTAGCTGCACCACGTTTTTGCAAACGAATGATTAGTGAGGAGGAAACGAAAGTTTCTATGTATGAATGTATGGGGTGTTCATTTCAATATGTAAGAAGACGTCAAATAAATACACAAAGATATGTATGTGGAAAGTGTAAAGGACAACTAAAACTGGTAGTGAAAACATCTTGACAGTGAAAACGCAATCCAGTATATTATAAACATGTCCCGTTTGCGCAAGACGTTGTGAAAAAACTTCTTGACTTACGATGAGAAATTTTATAAGATACAAATTGTCTTTATTATTCCGCAGTAGCTCAGTGGTAGAGCTATCGGCTGTTAACCGATCGGTCGTAGGTTCGAGTCCTACCTGCGGAGCCATATACAGAGAAGTACCCAAGTGGCTCAAGGGGCTCCCCTGCTAAGGGAGTAGATCGCTAACGCGGTGCGAGGGTTCGAATCCCTTCTTCTCTGCCATATATATTGGCCCGTTGGTCAAGTGGTTAAGACACCGCCCTTTCACGGCGGTAACACGGGTTCGAATCCCGTACGGGTCACCACTTCGGAGGATTAGCTCAGCTGGGAGAGCACCTGCCTTACAAGCAGGGGGTCGGCGGTTCGATCCCGTCATCCTCCACCATATAAATTATATAAATAATATTATCGCGGGGTGGAGCAGTACGGTAGCTCGTCGGGCTCATAACCCGAAGGTCGCAGGTTCAAATCCTGTCCCCGCAACCAAATGGTCCCGTGGTGTAGTGGTTAACATGCCTGCCTGTCACGCAGGAGATCGCCGGTTCGACCCCGGTCGGGACCGCCATTTTAACTTCTGCTATATGGCAGTTGTTTTTTATTGGACATTATGGTACAATAAAATTTGTCTTTGAAAAGAAGATAACTATTTCGATGGGCTATAGCCAAGCGGTAAGGCAACGGACTTTGACTCCGTCATGCGCTGGTTCGAATCCAGCTAGCCCAGCCATTTACGAGCCATTAGCTCAGTTGGTAGAGCATCTGACTTTTAATCAGAGGGTCGAAGGTTCGAATCCTTCATGGCTCACTTTTGTTTTTTCCGCGCGGTCGTGGCGGAACGGCAGACGCGCTAGGTTGAGGGCCTAGTGGGGGAAACCCCGTGGAGGTTCAAGTCCTCTCGGCCGCATCAAAAAATC